>JAGNSF010000013.1 GCA_017988155.1 Flavobacterium sp.
TAATACAGAACGAATTAATTCCATTTTAGAACGTGCTCATGCTGAAACAGATATTATTGTTTCTATGAAAATGCGTTTGGGTTACGAAACCACTCAAGAAATTTTAGATGTATTCCCTATTTTGGATAAATATCCCTTAAAAAATATCGCCATCCATGCGCGACTTGGAAAGCAATTGTATAAAGGAGGCGTGCATTTAGATGCTTTTCAACATTGTATTGATTCCAGCAAGCACAAATTATATTATAACGGAGATATTACTTCTGTAACTAAGTTTAAAGAAATGCAAGAGCGTTTTCCAACTATTGATCATTGGATGATTGGAAGAGGATTAATTGCTGATCCTTTCTTGCCTAGCATGATTAAAAAAGATACAACCGAATACCCAACTAATAAAATGGCTTTGTTCAGTGATTTCCACGAAACTTTGTACCAAGGGTATAGCGAATCGCTTTCAGGACCATCGCATATTTTATTAAAGATGCACCATTTATGGGAGTATTTTTCGGTAATCTTCTCCAATCCACATAAGGTTTTAAAGAAGATTAATAAAACCAAGAACATTCGAAATTACGAATTGGCAGTAAAAGAAATTATAGCTGCCGAATAAAACAAAAAAAAAGAGATTTTCATTTACTGAAAATCTCTTTTTTTACAATGTTATAATTGAAAAGTTTATCCTTTAACCCAATTGACAATTTCTTCGTCTAGCGGTTTAGTTCTTGGCGAAATCACTTTCTCTAACTCCCCGTTTTCATTCAATAAATATTTTTGGAAATTCCATTCTACATCAGAATCTTCCACTCCATTTTTAGCTTGTTGCGTTAAAAACTGATACACCTCACACATGTCTTTTCCTTTTACAGATACTTTAGCCATCATCGGAAAAGTAACACCATAATTCAATTGGCAAAACTGTGCGATTTCTTCATTGGTTCCCGGTTCTTGAGAAAAAAAGTTGTTAGCAGGAAAACCTACGATTACCAAACCTTTATCTTTGTAAGTAGTATACAAAGTCTCTAAATCTTTATACTGAGGTGTCAAACCACATTTAGAAGCGGTGTTTACCACTAGTATTTTTTTACCTTTAAGGGTAGCAAAATCAAAAGTGTTTCCTGATAAATCAGTCACTTTAAATTGATGAATGGATTGTTTAGTCATTGGTACAGAAGAATTAGTAGTGGTTGACATAGCGGTTTGTGCTTTGTTTTGGCAACTAAAAAGTAATACGATACAACAAGTTAAAGTAGCTAGTTTCATTAGTATTCGTTTTAAATGAATTGTAAATGTAAAATTTATAAATGAAACCCAACGTTAAACAATTGGTAAATAGTCAAAACCTAAAAATTATAATTTCATTTTAGCAATTAATTATTACTAATAACCTCCAGTTAAAACATGCCAAAATTCTCCATCATAAATTAGTGTAGCAGTTCTATTACTTATATATGTTGAATTATTATTAGGGTCTTTACTTTTAAATTTTTGAATTGCTAAAATACTATTTGGAACAGCTTGAAGAGCTTGTAAATAACCGCTGGATGAACTACAATTATTTATAAGATAGACAATTTGACCTTTTACCCCACCTTTTAATCCATAGAAATTTAAAGTACTATCATAAATTCCCGTAACAATTAAAATTCCAACTTGGCTAACATTAAAATTATTTAAACTTTCAATAGGAGTACTGACAGTATTGAAAACATTGTTTCCGTAAGAACTTGTATCAGATACAGAACCATCAGCCATTAAATATTGAGAAGATGTACCTGTAGGGGTTTTAAATCCTGTTGCTTTAATTGATCCCGTCACATCTAGTTGTTCTGATGGATTATCATTATTGATACCAACATAACCATTAGATTGTTTAAGAAACACTTGCTTCATGTGTCCATTAGGATATGTTCCTAATATTAAGTCATCTGGTGATCCACTTGTTGCATTGGTATAAATTCTAGAAAATCCAGTACTACCGTCCATAATTAATGCATTGGTGCTTGAATTGATTCTAAAAGAACTTCTTCCTGCAACATCAAGGTTTGTATTAAAACCATTACCCGGATTAGAAAGCCCAATCCCTACTTTACCAGCAGTATAATAAATATCATCATTAGAAGTCGTCCATTGAGAGGAAGATCCAGTTGACGATGATGACACAGATCCATCAGCCATCAAGAATTGAGAAGCTGTACCATTTGGAATTTTAAACTTTGTAGCAGTAATTGCACCATTAGTTTTTACATCAGTAATAGCTGTATTACCAAGTTGGATGGTATTATTGGTAGATACAACAGCATCATAACCTAAAGCTGTTGAATTAGAAATTGTAGACGAACTTCCCAATGTCCTAGCTTGAGTTCCTAAAAATGTATTATTAGTTCCAGTGGTCAAACCATCTCCAGAACGGGCACCTACACCAACATTATTATCTCCTGCAGCATTAATCAAAGATTGATTTCCTATCCCAGTATTATTTGAAGCTGCTCCTAAATTAAACATTGTCTCGGCTCCAATAGAGGTATTACCGTAACCTGTAGTCAAACCAATCATGTTAAAATAACCAACCCCTGTGTTATTATCAAAAGATGTACCTCTATAATCTTTCAATGCGAGATAACCTACTGCTGTATTTCTTGTTCCATTAGCTCCACTTGAGTACAAGGCACCTGATCCTATAGCCGTATTTTGATCATTTTGTCCAGTACCTTTTCCTATTGTAAGTCCGTTGACAGTTAAATCAAAAGCACCTAAATTCACTGCCGAAGAGGCGCCTGTATAAGGAACAGAATTGTTTAAATTTAATGTTGAAGTTGAACCATCAGCCATTAAATATTGTGAAGATGTACCTCCAGTTTTAATAAATGTAGACGCATTTACTGTCCCTGCAACAGTTCCTCCAGTTAATGGTAAATAGTTTGGATCTGGTTCATTTACTAAATATAATTCGAAGGGAAAGTCTCTATTAAATGACAAATTAATTCCGTTAATATCATAGGCTTGCCCACCACTATAAACATCTTGTGTTTTGCAATATACAGTAACCCCACTTCCCGGAATAAACTCAATCACATACTTAGCATTAGGATTAAGGTAAAGTGTATTATCAAATTTAAACTCTATAGTTGGATAATAAATTCCATAATTATAATTTAAAACAATTGGTGAACTCGTTGTAGTCAATACCGTTCCTGTTAGAGCATGATTCGTACCTGTTTCTACATTATTTAAGTATTCCCTAATTTTTATTGAAGAGTTCGCTATCCCATTCAGTAACTGCTGACCACTAACCCCTCCTATTGCATTAGTTCGCAATTTATTTAAAAACCCACCAACTGTTCCAATGGTAAAACTTTGACCTCTTTGCGAACCATTTGTACCATTAGTTGTTGAAAATAATGAAGAAATTTCTACTGTTCCAGGAATTTGAGAAGTAGCAACTGTACCATCTAGTTTTTTCCATGAATTTCCATTGTAGAATTGTGGTTCTCCTGAAACAGCACAATCTGAACAATAAATAATTAATCCATTAGCTGGATTAGCAATAGCATCTCTCTGAACTTGAGTCATCCTTGGAGGTAAAAAACCTTTTGTAGTAGAAGTTACATCTAATGCCGCAGAGGCTTTAGGTACAGAAGTACCCACACTAACCGAACCCGATGGAATATTTAAATTATCTGTAAATATTTTATTTCCAGCTACAGTCTGGTTAGTAGTCAAATCCACAAATTTATTAGTTACAGCATCATTAAGAGTTGATGTTGTAACATAACCACTCAAATCCTGATCCCCTGTATTTACTCCTGAAATTGCAGCCAACTTCGTCTTCTCTGCAGTAGAATAATCATTGGTAGACAAATCCTTGCCTGTAACTTTATCCACTTTTGTGTTTAAAGCGGTTTGGGCAGCGGTACTCAAAGGTTTACTTAAATCGCTTGTATTATCTACATTTTGTAATTGTAAATTAGTTTTTGCACCTAAAACAGTTGCAGCGTTGGTTCCTCCATTGGCTATTCCAACTATCCCTGAAACAGAGGTTGCAGAATTTGCAGCCAATGCAAAAGGCACATAGGTTAAAATTTGATTGCTAATTAATTCAAACGAAGAACAATTCCCTGATTGATCAACACTCACTTTCAAATATTTATCAGGGTTTGACCAAACTATAGCGTTAAATGAATTAGCATATCCTCCAGTTTGAGTTCCATTTCCTATAACTAAATTGACCATTCCAAAATCATCTGTGGTGACCGTCACTTTTTCTTGGTATTCCGTTTGTGTGTTTTCATCAACAATACTAAATTGTATACAGATAGCTTTGTTTGAAAGAGGCGAATTGGAATTTTTAATCCCTGGAACAGACTCACCTGTAGTACTATAAATTACTGCTTGATACGTGATTCCGTTGTTTTGAGCATAAGTAACTGATGATACTAATACCAATAATAAGAGTAATATTTTTTTCATAGCAAATTAGTTGTTAACGTTAAAATGTAAACCAAATACAATTTGATTGGTCGATATATTTAGGTGTTCTTTGTTAGTGATAGAAGGCTTAAAAGAAGTCGAATGATTGTAGCCTAATGACAAATAACCGTAGTCTTTTATCTTATATTTAGCTTTTAAACCAATATAAGGAAGCAACTTTAAACCCGAAAACTCAGAAATGGAACGAATGTCATACACAGCACCGTTAGTTGTTTGTTTACCGTATACAATTGTTGAGAAATTCATTCCTACTAATGGCACCAATTTGAATTGGTTAATGGAAACAAATTCATATTCAAAACCAGCTCTTAGTCCTAGATATTTTGTATTCCATTGATACGAATTGGCTAAAGTTCCTGCTAAAGCATTGTATTCATTAAGACCTAAACCAAAAGTGTACATTAATTTTTCTTTGGTAGATGGAAGTAAATACGCTATTTCGTAGGCAGCACCTGTACCTGATTGTAAGGGAGTTCCAACATACGCCTCAGGATTTTTAAGATTGAATTGCGTAAAATTAGTGGCCGCAGTAAAAGACATTTCTTGCGAACTGACAGTATAAACCGTAAGTAACACCAATAGAGTTAGTAGTTTTTGTTTCATTTGGATTGGATTATTTGAGTTGCATAATTATAATTGGATGCCGATAATTTGACCAAGTATTCATTTTGAGAAAATTGAAGATGATCAAGCGTTAAAATATTTTGTGAGGCTTCCTTTTGTTCTTTGTATACCAATCTCCCAAGTAAATCAAAAATAGTAACTGTAATTAGTCCGCTAACTGGTTTAGAAAATTGGAAGTGGATTTCATCCACAAAGGGATTAGGATAAGTAGTAGTTAAAATTTCATTCACTAAAGAAGTGGAAACTGATTTAGAAATGAGACTTTGTTGAAATCCTTGTCCGACAATTGCACTAGGGAATTTGTAATTTCCAATAGTACTTTGTTGACCAATGGTTTGTTTTATAAGAATTCCGGAAGAAAGTAAATTAGAACCACCTTGAGAAGATACCATTTGGTGATGTAATTGTTGGCTATGGACAGAAAATCCAATAAATAATAGTAAAAGTTGTTTCATTCGTTGGGGAGATTTAAGCAAAATTACAACAACACTTATCAATAGGAAATAAAACCTTTAATTAAGGCAATCTATTTTCAATTTTTGATAACAACTTTTAAGGTTGTAGTAAGTTTAATTTCAGGTTGTATTTTCATTTTTAACTTTTCAATAAGTTATTTTTGCAGATAAACAAAATAGGTTTACAAGCAATTGTAAAAATAATAGCAAGTCTACAATCAATTTTTAATAGATAATTAAGTACATTTGAAAATCCCTTCAATCTCAACAATAACTACCTCCCCATTAGTTTGTAGAAAATAATTAATTTCATAGTGAATGATAGCGAATTTAATCGTTGCGTTTTCTGGCTTAATCGGTTTTATAACCATCTTTTTAATTCTGTTGCGATACCAATCGAATCGAATTACAAATATCTATTTGGTCATCATATTTTTGATTATTTCAACACGAATGCTTTTGATAGGTGTTTTTACTATAGAAAATAAACATTTATTAACTACCCTACTTACAAAATACAATAACCTATTAATAATAATAGTTCCCTGTGTGTATTTGTATTTTGTCAACTTGATTAAAGATTATAAAAAAATTGAAATCAAGAATTACATTCATTTCATTATTCCTTTATTATTCAATATTGTTGATTTTTTACACGACAATAATTATTTTAAAATCAACAATATAAGTCATTATTATTATACTTTTTTTACCATTTATACTATTATTTATTTTTTATTAATATTTTCATTACTACGAAAAAATATATGGAATAGAAAAGGAGAAATAGGTGTTGTAATAAAACAGAATCAATTAATTAAAAATTGGAGTATATATTTTTACTCGTTACTAGCCATTGTAGCCATCCGATTAATCGTTTCGTTATTTATAGAAATCAATAACCAATCCTATAATTTTGGAGCCAGTTCGTTGTGGATTCCAGCTGTTTTTTGGTTGATCTTATGTTTCAAAATTATTATATCGCCTGAAATATTATATGGCTATACTTTTCTAAATGCAAAAATTAATGAGCTTAAAAAATCAGACAACCATACCATCGCTTTTTGGATTAAGAAACCCCAAATTGTCATATCTAACATTCAGGATCACCAGTTATTTGAAAAAATAAAAGAAGATTTAAATCGATATATGGTGGAAATTGATGCGTTTTCTTTTCATACTGATGCTTATCGCAATACTAGCTTTTCGTTAACTGATTTATCCAATCAATTGCGTATTCCAAAAAGTCATCTTACTTTTCTATTCAAATACCATTCTAAAATTTCATTTTCTGAATACAAAAAAATAATTCGTATTCAAGATGGATTACAATTAATTAAATCGGGTTATCTTAGTTCTAATACCTATGACTCTCTAGCAAAAGAAATTGGTTTTAAATCCTACAATACTTTTTTTATAAGTTTTAAAGACGTAACCGGAATTTCCCCACACGATTTTCTAGTTAAAGACATAAAAAATAAAAGCGTATAAAAAAAGGTTCAACTCAAGTTGAACCTTTTTTTATGCAATATTGTTATTTACTTCTTATAATATTTTCTATACTTTGGATAAGTAACAGCGGCTAGTAGGACAATCGCTCCTATAGATTGCCATATCCATCCTAACGATTTAGCCTCTCCACTAGCATACGAGTGTAAGCCAACCAAATGGAAATTCACTCCGTAATATGTAAATAAAATTGAAATGAAAGCTAACATACTCAATACATTAAATACCCATTTACCTCTTAAAGCAGGAACAAATCGTGCATGTATAACAAAAGCATAAACAAAAATACTGATTAAAGCCCAAGTCTCTTTTGGGTCCCAACCCCAATAACGTCCCCAACTTTCGTTTGCCCATTGACCTCCTAAGAAGTTACCAATAGTTAACATAATCAATCCAATAGTCAATGCCATTTCATTGATATAGGTTAGCTCTTGAATATTCAAATCCATTTTAGCTTTGTTCTTTTCATTAGTAAACAAAATTAAAAGTAACGAAACAAAACCTAATATCATCCCTAAGGCAAATGGTCCGTAACTCGCCACAATTACTGCAACGTGAATCATTAACCAATACGAATTCAGAACAGGTTGTAAATTAGCGATCTCAGGATCAATCCAATTCATATAAGCAGCCATCAAAATCATAGCCGTCACAAATGCTGAAGAAGCTATTGTTAATTTTGATTTTCTATCAAATGCCAGTCCAAAGAACATGGTTGCCCATGCCACATATATAATGGATTCATAAGCATTACTCCATGGAGCATGTCCAGATATTACCCAACGTGCTATTAATCCTAAAGTATGCAAAAGGAATAATACTGCAATACTAATATGCATTACATTGTTGGCAATTCGAATCGATTTTCTAGCTTTGAAAATTTCTAGTATAGAAAAAAGTAACATCAAAATAGCGGCTGTTAAATACCAATAAGGTAGCTTTTTAAATACATCGTATTTGTTGTAAGCAATTTCCAAATCTATTTTATCTTCTGAAGGCATAACAGTACTTCCGAACTTCTTTTGGAACCCATTCAAACTTTCTAACAATTCATTAGCTGATTGGTATTCTTTCGTTTGTGTAGCATTACTTAGTGTACCAAAATACAAGGGTAAAATACTCTTAGTATACGTGGCATCCATTCCTTTCATTCCCGATTCGTTCAACTCTAAATAGGAAATCCATTTGCTATTTGGGTCATTCGGTATAGGGAATATTTTCAGGATTCGACCACTTAAAGCCGACTCCATTAAATTTACTTTCTTATCGGTTTCTATAAAATCTTTTTCAAACTGATTTGGATTGGCACTTTTGAAAGCTTCTTCTAAATAGGGAGTTAATTTGTAATTACCTTTGGCATCAAAAAAAGAAACAAAAGGAGCAAACTCAGCTTTTTTATCAATACCAATAATTTTACGAATACTATCGTTACCCATTTTTATATAGATAATCGGAACCTGAATCCAAGCACTTGCATATTGCGTCATAGACAAAAGAGCTTGATCCGAATTCATTCCGTTATAGGTATCCGAATGACTTACTTTTCGCAGTAATTCAGATGAAAAAGTATTGATTGGCTTCATTCTTCCACCAGCATCTTGAATGATCAAACGTCCAAATTTTGCTGCATGTTCTTTATCAACAGTATACTTTGAAATCAAAGTAGTAGTTTCTTCCAAAGACATCATAGCATTGGAATGCCCTGATTCTTTTTCTTCTTTAGTAGTATGCTGATGTCCTTGATGTTCGTGATTATGATCGTGTTCTTGAGCCCAAGTTGTAGTACTAAAAAGCAATAAAATAAGAGCCAAAAATTTGGCTTTTTTTATCTTAACCGCTTCTAATTTTCTTTTTAAATCTGCAAAACGAGAATGCTTAGTAAATAAAATCGCCATCATAGCTATATATAAAAGGAAATAGCCCAAGTAAGTTATATTAGTTCCCCAAAAATCATGGTTTACAGACAATATAGTTCCTTTCTCATCCGGATCAAATCCAGATTGAAAAAAGCGATATCCATCATAATCCAAAACATGATTCATATAGATTTGAGCATCAAAGGTTTCAACCGAATCTTTGACTGTGACTTGGCTTTCAAAAGCAGAATAACTCTTCTCAGTTCCAGGATATTTGGTAGCAATGAAATCATTCAACTTAATTGTAAAAGGAAGTTCGTAGGTTTTACTTCCGAAAAAGAACGAATAATCTTTGTTTCCAATTTTTACCGTTTGCGGTTCGCCTGTTTTCCCTTTTGAACCCAAAAGCGTTACTTCTTTAACTTGCCCTTCAGCTTGAATCGTAATGACCAAAGCATCGTCATGATTTTTAGCCTTGAAATCATTATTAGATTCGTAGGCTATACTACCTTTAGTTGGAGGATCTGGAAAAACAAATCGCTTTTCGCCAATAGAATACAATGAACGCATCATCAAGGGTTGCACGATATCTTTTTCAACTTTACCTTGCAATTTATCTGCCATTCGCATAAAATTTCCTTCAAAAGGAGTTTGAATGGTTGGCGTTGATCCCGTTGTGTTAATATTTATTGCACCTTCTGTTGGTTTATTTAATGCGAATAAAACATTATGTATGTTTTGAACTTCGCCTTCTTTCAAGAAATGTTCCTCTCTTCCACCCTCACCTGCTTCAACTAATTTTAAGTACAAAACACCTTTCTCATCTGGATTGATTTTTTGTTTGGCACCCATAATATAATTGACATAACTCACTTTAAAAGGACTTCCGGCAAATTCGCCAGAAAGTGTAAAATCATTGTCTGTAACTGGTGAAAGCAATAATGGTTGGTCAAAAACACGACGTTTCATTTCGCCTTTATATTCTCCATCCACAAATAGAGTTAAGAAAGTTTTATCAGAATACACCTTGTTTTCTGTTGCTCCTTCACGAATAGGCATCACTCCTTCATAACTAATGTAACGTGTAATAAAGGCGCCTAAAAGAATAAAAATAAACGCCAAATGGAGTAACAATGTGGCCCATTTTTCTTTCTTTAACAATTGGTATCGTTTGATGTTACCAAAGAAATTGATCATAAAAAAGACCATAATCACTTCAAACCACCAAGCATTATAAATCCAAATACGAGCCGTATCTGTATTGTATTTACTTTCAATAAAAGTACCAGCGCCCATCGCCACGGCAAAAACTATAAATAATACCGCCATTAAGCGAGTAGAAAACAAAATTGAGTTTATTTTTTTATCCATTTCTAAGGAGTTGTATTTTTGTATAAGTGGCACAAAAGTACTTAAAAATGTTGACTTCCATAATCCTACAGTTGTTAATTAAATCCAAAATTAAACTCGATTACGAATTCCAGTTATAGCAGTTGCACTCTCCATTTTTTTGCTAAATTTGTAGCTATGACTAAAGTAAGTATAATCGGTTCTGGAAATGTAGCGCAACATTTAATTCCGGCTTTTCAATTGGATAAATCCATTGAATTAGTTCAGGTATTTGCGCGAACTAAAAAGGATTTGGCACACCTACTCGATTCAGATCGTATCATTTCCGACTATTCGCAATTACAAGCAGCGGATGTTTATATTATAGCTGTTTCGGATGATGCCATTGCTGAGGTGTCTGCTGCGTTACCTTTTAATAACCAATTGGTAGTTCATACCTCCGGAACTGTTGCTTTAACATCGATTGCAATTACAAATCGCCGTGGTGTTTTTTATCCTTTACAAACGTTTTCAAAAGACAAAGCGGTGAATTTCAAAACAATCCCCATTTGCCTAGAAGCCGAGAATGAAAATGATTTTCAAGTATTAAGTTCAATAGCCTCTACTATTTCAGATGCTGTATACAAAATCAATTCTGAACAACGAAAAGCATTGCATGTTGCTGCCGTATTTGTAAACAATTTTGTGAATCATTTGTACCAAATGGGCCACGAAATTTGCGAGAATAACCAGGTTCCTTTTGAAATTTTGAAACCATTAATTCAAGAAACAGCCCATAAAATTAAAACGCTTTCGCCAAAAGATGCGCAAACAGGTCCAGCAAAGCGAAACGACTTAAAAACAATTGAAGCACATCAACAATTTTTAACTGACGAAAATCAAGCTAATGTGTATAGAATATTAACTCAATCCATACAAAATAATGGCAAAAAGCTATAAAGAAATAATGAACGACATCACAACTTTTGTTTTTGATGTGGACGGTGTACTTACTGACGGTTCCGTTTTTGTTTCAAACGAAGGAGAAATGTTACGAACCATGAACATTCGTGATGGTTACGCTTTAAAATCAGCCATAGATTGCGGATATAATGTATGTATCATTTCAGGCGGAAGTAATGAAGGTGTTCGTGTTCGTTTACGCAATTTAGGAATCACCGATATTCATTTAGGAACGCCTGATAAAGTAGCAACTTTTGATGAATACACCGATATTTATAACATTAAACCGGAACAAGTGCTCTATATGGGCGATGACATCCCTGATTATCACGTAATGAAATTAGTAGGTTTGCCAACTTGCCCTCAGGATGCTTGTCCAGAAATAAAATCGATTTCAAAATACATTTCACATAAAAATGGAGGAAAAGGCGCTGTTCGAGATGTAATTGAACAAGTAATGAAAGTACAAGGAAAATGGATGGAAAATTTTGACGGAAAACACGATTAAAACCAACAAATGCTTAAACAAAAATTAGCCAATTATTCCATAATTTTAGCTTCGGGTTCACCGAGGCGCCAACAGTTTTTCAAAGATTTGGATTTGGATTTTGAAATTCGTCTGAAAGATGTTGAAGAAATCTATCCGCCGGAATTGAAGGCAGAAGAAATTACAAATTATTTAGCTGAGCTTAAAGCCAATGCTTTTGAAGGGGAATTAGACGATAACGAAATCCTAATCACAAGTGATACCATTGTTTGGCACAATAACATTGCTTTGGGCAAACCCAAAGATAAAGAGGATGCTTTTGCAATATTAAAATCATTATCCAATGCAACACACGAAGTGATTACTTCGGTTTGTTTTAAAACAAAAAACAAAACAGAATTGATTTCTGAAATTACAAAAGTGACATTTAACCCACTAACCGATGCGGTGATTGACTACTATTTAGAGCATTACAAACCTTATGATAAAGCGGGTGCTTACGGTATTCAGGAATGGATTGGATTTATTGGCGTTGCTAAAGTAGAAGGTTCCTATACCAATGTAATGGGAATGCCTACGGATAAAGTTTTTGAGTATTTAAACAATTTAGATAATTAATATGATGACTACCACATTATTTGATGATTATGCCCGAGAAGCCATAGCAACTGGAATTGTATTAATTCTATTGGTATTATTGCGAGTTATTACTACAAAATTAGTACGCAGGTATGCCCGATTAAGCCAAACTGTAGAACGAAGAACTAATTTGGTTATTAAATACTTGCATTTATTAATCAATATTTTACTCGTTGTAGCGTTAATCATTATTTGGGGTGTAAATGCTAAAGACATCATTATTGCAGTGTCATCATTAGCCACAATTGTAGGTGTTGCCATGGTAGCTCAATGGTCTATTTTAAGTAACATTACCTCTGGAATTATCTTGTTTTTTTCATATCCGTTTAAAATAGGCGACACAATACACATTCACGATAAGGATTTTCCAGTAATAGCAGAAATAGAAGATATCGGAGCTTTTTACATTAGCATGATCAACAAAGAGAGAGAATTAGTTATTTACCCCAACAACCTATTACTACAAAAAGGAATTTCAATAATCAATTCCGATTTTAAATCTACTGATTTTACTGATTGACATTATAAAATTGTAAACGAGAAATAATCCCAATATGAAACCAAAAAACACCATCTGGAAGAAAAGCTATACCTGGGTACTCGTTATTAATGCTATTTATATTTTGTTGTTTTATTTTATAATGCAGTTATACGCTTAAATTATGCAATTATTTGATTGGATCATATTGATTGTAACGCTTCTCTTTATTGTCAGCTACGGAGTTTGGAAAACCAATGACAGTAAAAATGTACAAGACTACATTTTAGGGAACAACGAGACACCATGGCACGTAGTAGGACTTTCGGTTATGGCAACCCAAGCTAGTGCTATTACTTTTTTATCTACTCCAGGTCAAGCCTATCATGACGGAATGGGATTTGTACAGTTTTATTTTGGTTTACCTATAGCAATGGTGATTGTATCGCTAACTTTTATTCCTATTTATCATAAATATAAAGTCTATACTGCCTACGAATATTTAGGAAAACGTTTCGATACTCGAACGCGATCTTTAGCCGCCTTTTTATTTTTGTTCCAAAGAGGACTAGGTACTGGACTAACTATTTACGCTCCAGCAATTATTTTATCTGGTTTATTAGGTTGGAATATTAACTACCTCAATATCATAATCGGTCTTTTGGTAATTATTTACACTGTTACTGGTGGTACCAAAGCAGTGAACGTAACCCAGAAGCAACAAATGTTTGTCATTTTATTAGGGATGCTCATCACCTTTTTTTGGATATTATATTACTTGCCTAATGATATGAGTTTCAGTAATGCCATGCATATTGCTGGAGCTAATGATAAAATGAATATTGTTAATTTTTCTCTTGATCCAGAAGAGAAATACACCTTTTGGAGTGGAATTACAGGAGGTTTTTTCTTGGCTTTGGCTTATTTTGGTACGGATCAATCTCAAGTAGGTCGCTATTTATCTGGAAAAACGGTAAAAGAAAGTCAGATGGGATTGTTAATGAATGGCTTACTAAAAGTACCTATGCAGTTTTTTATTCTATTAACTGGTGTACTCGTTTTTGTTTTTTTTCAATTCAATTCAGTTCCGTTAAATTTCAATCCGAATAACAAAATTAGTGTCGAAAACTCACCTTTCAAAAAGGAATACCACGCACTCGAAAAAAAGTTAGAACTAGTCTCAGAAGACAAAAAAGTAATCAACCTCTTATACATTGACCAGCTCAACCAAGATTACGACAATCCAATTCTACGTAAAGAAATGATTGCTTTGTCTGATAAAGAAAAAGACTTGAGAGATCGTGCCAAAGAAATCATAACTAAAGCAGATAGTCATAGTGAAACTAACGACAAAGATTATGTGTTTTTCCACTTTATCCTAAACTACCTGCCCAAAGGACTCATTGGTTTATTATTGGCTGTAATCATTTCAGCAGCCATGTCATCCACAGCTTCGGGATTAAATGCATTGGCTTCGACCACAACCATTGATATTTACAAACGCAATTTAAAAGACGAAAAATCAGATAAACATTATCTGAATGCTAGTAAACTTTTCACACTTTTTTGGGGAATTGTAGCCATTCTTTTTGCTTGTATTGGCACCTTATTCGAAAACTTAATTCAATTGGTTAACATCATTGGCTCCATTTTTTACGGAACTGTCTTGGGAATATTTTTAGTTGGGATATATTCTAAAAGGATTCAATCAGATGCTATTTTTTACAGTGCTGTTTTTAGCCAAATTACCATATTCATCATCTATTACTTTACCATTTATATTTACCCAAGTGGCGAAGAAAAATTAGGCTATTTATGGCTCAATTTCATAGGGGCAACTTTGACAATTGTTTTAGCATGGTTGCTAGAACGATTGGTATTCAAAAATCAGAAAGTCTTTGTTAGCTAAATAAAAAATCCCGTTTCAATTGGAACGGGATTTTTTATTGAAATGAATCTCAAACTATTTCTTGCTCCATTCAGCAATACTGTCTTTATTCATTTTGACATAATCTTGATTTTTAGCTTCTTCCGCAGCTTCAAGAGAAAGTTTAGCAGTTTCAATTGCTCCCGACTTATCTCCTTGTTTGGCTTGAATCAATGATTTTAATCGTAAGAACCAAAACGGTTTGTCTTTACTTAATTCCAAAGACTTGTTAACATATACTAATGATTTTGCTAGGTCAGTACTTGTTTGGAACAAGAAGTTAGCAGCTGAATAATAATCATTAGCAGTTGGTCCAGCTAAAACTTTTTCAATGCTTGTCATTGCTGTTTTTTGAGTAGGAACTTCAAATTTTAGAGCAACAAATGAATTTTCCCATGAAATTTCTAATGTACCAGAATTAGTTTCTAGGTTAGAAATGGCAATGGTTAAACTTTCTACAGGTTTTAAAAGTGCTTCTTCTTTAACTGTAGTTTTAAGGGCTACATTAGCTTCATTGAATTGCTCTGGTAATCCCCAGTTATCAGTTGTAGTATAAAATATAATATCCCAACTTTCAATTCTTGGCACAGTATACAAAGCATATTTCCCTTTCTTTAAGGTTTTACCATCAATAATCACATCATCACTAAATGAGATTGTTGTATTTTCATTGGCACCCGTTCTCCAAAGTTTCCCAAAAGGAACTAAATTTCCAAAAACAGGTCTCCCTTTTGCTCCTGGACGAGAATAATTCAATTCAACCTCAGTTAATCCAACCATTTGATTCACAATTGATCTTGGACTTGCTTGTGGTGTTTTAATTTGTGCTTGTGCGACAAATTGGGAAATTAATACAGCTAATGCAAAAATTATTTTTTTCATAGTTTTATTTTTAATTGATTCCAAATTTACAAATTCAAATGAATGCGAAGTGTTAATTTTAATTTAATATCTTGACAATAGTTGCGTTTAACTCTTTAAAATGAGTAATCACTTTATCTGCCTCATTTAGGTTTTGATCCTTTGAATGTGCACTTTCATATCCAACACAATAAATTCCAGCGGCTTTGGCTGCTTTAACTCCATTCGTACTATCCTCAATCACAATACAATTTTCTTTAGGCGCAGTAGATAAAGAAGCAGCATGTTCAAAAATAGCTGGATGTGGTTTAGACTTTGGAAAATCTTCTCCACTCACTATATGAGTGAAAAAGTCATGCAAGCCAAAACGAGTAAAAACGCGATCAATCGTCACTTTCGATGCAGAAGAAGCCAAAATCAATTGGATTCCGTTTTGGTGTAAATCTTCTATTAAAGTTCTAACGCCTTCTAATAATTCTAAATCTTCTTTGGTATCAAAAGCATCATTAAAGATACTTCTTTTTCGCTGAATCAAATCTATTACTTCATGCTCTAATTGAAATTGTTCTTTTAAAGTTTGAAACGTATTCCGAGTTGAAAATCCAGTAAACGAAGTATACATTGCCTCGGTTACTTCAATATTCAATTCTTCAAATTGTTTGAAATAGGCATAGCGATGAACCGGTTCGGTATCTACAATCACACCATCCATATCAAAAATTACCGTCTGTATCATATTTTTATACTTTTTACTAATTACTCTCTATTCAACAAATAACGAATCACCGTTTCGGCAGCATACAAGCCAAACAATCCTGGCATATAACTGTTAGTGCCGTAAAATGATTTCTTGAAATTCTTTCCGTCAGTGGTTTTTAAACT
>JAGNSF010000160.1 GCA_017988155.1 Flavobacterium sp.
GTATGCCTAAATTTTATTTTTTACGAATAGTATTGGTTTTTTTATCAAAACCGTATGGGCAATGTCGACAACCACTTTTACAACAATACCCTCGTTTGAGATGGAATTTTTCGGTAAAGCACTTGTAACCTTCGGGAGTAAAGTAGAAATCTTCTTCTGCTGTTAATTTATTTTCATTACTTTGCCTATTCATAAATCAGTTGTATACAGTAATTAGTTTGTAAACAAATTTATAAATTAAATAGAGGTCATTGTAATTCTTACTAAATAATTAACATTTTATACCAATTCTTCATTGAATCAATCAGTTGCCATCGATTTGCCAAACGGAATTTCTCTTGTTATTAAACGAGAAGATTTGATTCATCCATTTGTGTCAGGGAATAAATTCAGAAAATTAAAATATAATTTGCTGCAAGCAAAAGCTGAAAATCAATCGACACTTTTAACTTTCGGAGGGGCGTATTCGAATCATATTGCGGCTGTCGCCTATGCAGGACAAGAAAATGGTTTTCAAACTATTGGTGTCATTCGTGGTGATGAATTAGCAGATAAAATTGCATCTAATCCGACGCTTAAATTTGCCCATGAATGTGGAATGCAATTCGAATTTGTTTCGAGAGAAGCGTATCGTTTGAAAACGGAAGCTGCTTTTTTGGAACATTTGAAGCATAAATTCGGGTCATTTTATCTGATACCTGAAGGAGGAACAAATGATCTTGCTGTGAAAGGTTGTGAAGAAATTCTAACAAAAGAAGACACAGTCTTTGATTATGTGGCTTGTGCCATTGGAACTGGCGGAACTATTTCGGGGATTATAAATAGTGCATTGCCTCATCAAAAAATTTTAGGATTTCCTGCGCTAAAAGGAGACTTTTTACAAGATGAAATTCGTAATTTTGTGCAAAATGATAATTGGGAATTAATTCTTGAATATCATTTTGGAGGATACGGAAAAGTGAATTCGGACTTGGTTGATTTTATCAACCGATTTTTAGAAAAGACTAAAATTCCTCTAGATCCGATTTATACCGGAAAAATGGTTTTTGGGGTAGTGGATTTAATTGAGAAAAACTACTTTCCAGAAAATTCCAAAATTCTATTAATTCATACCGGAGGGCTGCAAGGAATTCAAGGCATGAATTTAAAATTAAAAAATAAAGGTGTACCAATACTACATACTCATGATTAAAAAAATAGCTCTTGTTTTTGTAATACTACTTTTGGTGGGTTGCCATGCTAAGAAATCGGTTATAGTCACTCAAAAAGACGATCGTTACAATTCAAATCGATACAAAAAAACCACCGTATCAAAACCTACAAAACCCATTGCGGTGAATGGAACGGTCAATGATTATATTGCCAATTATAAAGATGTTGCGATGAGCAATATGAAAAATTATGGAATTCCTGCAAGTATTATTTTAGCTCAAGGGATTTTAGAATCGGGTGCAGGTAGAGGTTCTTTAGCCATGACGGCTAATAATCATTTTGGGATCAAATGCCATAATGATTGGACGGGTGAATCTGTATTGAAAGATGACGATGCAGCCCAAGAATGTTTTAGAAAATACAATGACCCAGCAGAATCCTTTAAAGATCATGCCACATTTTTAACAGGAAGAAATCGTTATGCTACTTTATTTGAATTGCCAAAAGATGATTATGAAGCTTGGGCAAAAGGATTGCGATTAGCAGGCTATGCCACTGACCCAAACTATCCTCAGAAGTTAATATCCTACATCGAAAGTTATGAGTTGTACCAATTCGATAGTCAGGTTTTGGGCAAAAAATTCACTTTGAATAAAAAGAAAATGGAGTCGGCTCCCGTTGCTGATAGTCAAGCCCAAGGGGAATACGAAGTACAAAAAGGAGATACTTTATTTTCTATAGCCAAGAGGTTTAATTTGGATATAGAAACCGTAAAACAAAAAAATAACATGATCGATAACTCCCTTTATGTAGGACAAAAACTTCGATTAAAATAAATACAAAATACAATAACAATGATATACCAAAGAAGCAGTCAGCTGTTTGCTGAAGCCGAAAAAGTAATTCCAGGAGGTGTAAACTCACCTGTTAGAGCGTTTAAAGCGGTGGGAGGAACTCCTATTTTTGTAAAAAGTGCTAAAGGGGCCTATTTGTATGACGAAGACGGTAACCGATTAATTGATTATATCAATTCCTGGGGACCAATGGTATTGGGCCATGCTTTTGAACCTGTAGTAGATGCAGTTGTGGCTAAAGCCAAATTGGGAACTTCGTTTGGTATGCCTACCGAATTAGAAACGCAAATTGCTGCTTTAGCGGTTTCAATGGTGCCCAATATTGACAAAATCCGTTTTGTAAATTCAGGAACGGAGGCGTGTATGAGTGCCATTCGATTAGCGCGTGGCTATACTAAAAGAGATAAAATTATAAAGTTTGCAGGTTGTTATCACGGTCATTCGGATTCGTTTTTAATTCAGGCAGGTAGTGGAGCCATTACTTTTGGTTCGCCTAACAGTCCTGGCGTAACAGAAGGTACAGCTAAAGATACTTTATTGGCTCGTTACAATGATTTAGAAAATGTAGCGACTTTAATTGAGGCCAATAAAAATGAAATAGCAGCCATTATTGTAGAACCTGTTGCAGGAAATATGGGTTGTATTCCGCCACAAAAAGGATTTTTAGAAGGCTTACGCCAATTGTGTACCGATAATGGTATTCAGTTACTATTTGACGAAGTAATGACAGGTTTCCGATTAGCAAAAGGCGGTGTGCAAGAATTGTATGGTATCCAAGCGGATATTGTTTGTTTCGGAAAAGTAATTGGAGGTGGTTTGCCAGTGGGTGCATTTGCAGCTCGATCTGAAATCATGAATCATTTAGCACCATTAGGTCCAGTATATCAAGCCGGAACTTTGTCTGGAAATCCATTGGCTATGGCTGCTGGATTAGCCATGTTACAAGCTTTGAATAACGACCCTGCAATTTTTCAACGATTGGAAGAAAAAACAGCCTATTTAGCGGCAGGAATTGACCGTGTTTTACAAGCGAATAATGTTGTTTTTACCATTAACCGAGTAGGTTCCATGATTTCGGTTCATTTTGATGCAGATCCGGTCGTTGATTTTCAATCGGCTGCCAAAGGTGATAATGCTACTTTCAAGAAATTCTTCCATGGTTTGTTACAAGAAGGAATTTATATTGCGCCATCGGCATACGAAACCTGGTTTATTACTGATGCGTTGACTTACGAAGATTTAGATATTACGATTCAAGCAATTGATAAAGTGTCTAAAACTTTTTAATATTAAAAAAAACTTCCGGCTATAAACCGGAAGTTTTTTTTGAATTAATCCCTTTTGTGTTCTTTGCGTTTTGCTTTTTCTTCTCCCATTCGCTCTCTGTTTTTTTCTTTCATCATTTCCCATTTTGCCATCTGATCAGCAGATAGAATGCTTTTCATTTTGTTTTTCATTTCAATTTGCTCATCGAGCATTCTATTTTTCATTTCGAAACGATTGGCTTTTGCCTCTTCCATTTTTGCTTTGCGTTCTGCTTTTATAGCTTCCCTTTTAGCCATTTGATCGGCCATTATTTTACCAACTTGTTCTTGTTGTTTGGCATTTAAATCCAATTCTAAAGTCAATTTTTTAACATGCAATTGATTGCGTTGTTCTGGAGTCATTTGTTCCATTGCTCCTTTGGAATGTCTTTCTTTTCGATCTTGCGCAAAACTACTAATACTAATAGCTAATACTGCTGCGATAATTACTTTTTTCATGATGCTAATTTTTAAGTTATAGAGTTAAGACTTTTGGATTCTAAAAAGGTTTAACTCTTAACAAAAGTTTAGCAAACCTATTTCTAAAAAATAGTGAGTAATAAATTAAAATATAAATGGATTATTGATTAATTTTGTATCGTGAAAAAAATGATATTCATAGTGTTAATCGCCTTATTTCTAAAGCCAATTCTTCCGGTTGTAGATTATGTTGTTAATTATGAATACATTAGTAAGGTACTTTGCGAGAACAAAGACAAACCCAAACTACAATGTAACGGGAAATGTCATTTGATGAAAGAATTGGCTAAAGCAGCTGATACAGAAAATCCTAAATCTTCTGACAAAAAATCCTTTTCACCGATTCAAGAAGTCTTATTTTTTAAAGAAATTAAAACGGTTGCTTTAGTTTCTTGCGGTTGTTCTAAACAAACCCAAAATAAATCTTCTTATTTAAATTTGTATTCCTATTTGAATGTAAATTCAGAGTTTCACCCGCCCACAATCCTTTCTTAAATTTTAGTTGGCATTGAGTTGCCTTTCATTCGTTTTACTTACGAATGTAAATCAGTGTGTTTTTTTGGCATGAGCTAAAACGAACAGACTGGTAGTATTTAGTATTTACATAAAATTTAAGAAATGAAATTTCAATTAAAAAATATCGCTGCGATTGTTGTAATCGCAATCAGTTTATTCTCTTGTTCAAATGATGACGAAGTAATCTCAGGAGAGGGA
>JAGNSF010000161.1 GCA_017988155.1 Flavobacterium sp.
GTTCAAAATTCAAAAAGTAATTTGAGAAGGCTTTTAATCTGCAAATATAGAGTAAAAACTTTGTAAATTATCTCTTTTTTGTTCTTAAGGAATTTTGAAAATTGGAGCAGTTATCTGATAGTAGAAATATCTAAAATCTAATTTTTCTATCTTTGCCAAAAAATAGCACCTTGATTAAGATTGGCAACATAGAATTACCTGATTTTCCTTTACTACTTGCGCCCATGGAAGACGTGAGCGATCCTCCGTTCCGTAGGTTGTGTAAAACACATGGAGCCGATATGATGTATTCGGAATTTATTTCTTCGGAAGGGTTAATTCGTGATGCGATCAAGAGCCGACAAAAACTCGATATTTTTGATTACGAGCGTCCTGTTGGTATTCAAATTTTTGGTGGCGATGAAGAAGCGATGGCATTATCGTCAAAAATTGTTTCGACAGTACATCCTGATTTAATTGACATCAATTTTGGATGTCCTGTAAAAAAAGTGGTCTGCAAAGGCGCTGGGGCAGGTGTTTTGAAAGATGTGGATTTAATGATTCGGTTAACCAAAGCCGTAATTGATAGTACCGATTTACCTGTAACGGTAAAAACCCGTTTGGGTTGGGACGAGAGTTCAATCAATATTGATGAGGTAGCAGAGCGTTTGCAAGATATTGGTGTACAAGCCTTGTCGATTCATGCGCGAACTCGAGCGCAAATGTATAAAGGTCATTCGGATTGGTCGCACATTGCCCGAGTGAAAAACAATCCTAGAATTACGATGCCTATTTTTGGAAACGGAGATATTGATTCGCCAGAAAAAGCCTTACAATATAAAAACGAATACGGTATTGACGGCATTATGATTGGCCGTGCCGCTATTGGTTATCCTTGGATTTTTAACGAAATCAAACATTACTTTAAGACTGGCGAACACTTACCAGCACCTACAGTTATTGACCGAGTGGAAGCGGCTCGAAACCATTTAATTTGGTCGATGGAATGGAAAGGTGAACGATTGGGTATTGTAGAAATGCGCCGTCATTATACGAATTATTTCAAAGGCATTCATTCATTCAAAGACTACAAGCAAAAATTAGTTACCACTGATGAGGCAGAAGATTTGTTTAGCGTGATGAAAGAAATTGAAGAGGTGTATGCTGGGTATGAGTTTGTATAATTTAATCCAATAACTTCTTACTCACACGACTACTCGCTATTAATGAAGCAATAAAGCCAAGCGAAATAATAGTTCCTAAAACAATCAAAACATTTTCTAAAGTAAAAACAACAGGATAAGCTAGTGTTGGCGTAATCATAATCAACTGAAATTGTTGTTGCAATACCACAATTCCAATCCCTAAAAGTAGTCCGATGCAACCCCCAAAAACACTCAACAACGTTCCTTGAAGCAAGAATATTTTGCGTAAATCCTTGATTTCGACACCCAAGTTGAATAAGGTTTTCAAGTTTCCTTTTTTGTCCAAAATCATCATAATGAGCGCACCAATTAAGTTGAAAAGCGCCACTACAATTACCAAAGTAAAAATTAAATAAACCGCAATATTTTCGGTATTCAGCATTTTATAGAGTGATTCATTCAGCTGCGCTCTGTTTTTTACCGTAATAGTATTTTTGAAAATGGTTTGCAATTGCTCGATAATAACTTTTTCATTGGCTCCTTTCTCAATTTTGATTTCCAATCCCGATACTTGGTTCGGCTGGTATTCTAACAACTCTTGGGCAAGACCCAAATCAGCAAAAACATATTTGGAATCTAAATCTTCGTTGACGGTATAAATCCCAATCGGCAATAAATCCGATTGATTGAAAGCTTGTTCCGGATTTTCGATAGCGCCTTTTCCGGGTTTTGGTACGAAAACTTCTAAGGGTCTGTTAAAGTCCAATAATCCCATAGAGAATTTCTGAGCAATGCCGTAACCCACCACTACTTGATTCGTGTTTTGAGCGAGCCATTGTCCGTTAAAAAGAGTTTTTTCAATTGGGTTGACTTTGGTAAACAAGCTGTCAACACCTTTTAAGTAGGTCACTTCCTGTTTGCCGTCAAAGGTAAAAAGCACTCGTTCCTCAATAATTTTGGAATAGGAAACAAGTCCGTCAATTTGTTTGATTTGGCGCTCTTGTTCGGGTGTAATCAAAATGGATTTCCCTAAAGTCGAATTGAGTTTTAAATCGGGGTCCATCGCATTGGTAAACGAAAGACTAAATTCTTTTAGTCCGCTAAATACCGACAGCACCACAAAAAGAGCTAGTGCGCCAATAATAATTCCCATACTAGCAATACGATTAATGATGTTAATAGCATTGTTTTTGCTAGTACTGATGCTGTATCGTTTGGCTATATAAAGAGGGAAGTTCAATTTAAGATTGTCTGCGTTTTTCTAAAAGATCTCTATTTTCAATTGGGTTATCTCGGTTGGCTAAGGCTTTGTCAATCTTTTCGATATAATCCAAAGAATCGTCAATAAAGAAAACTAAGTTGGGCACTTTACGCAATTGCAAACGCACGCGTTGCGACAAATCGTGCTTAATTAATGTAGAATTGGATTTGATTGCCACTAAAGTTTCTTTGGCTTTTTCCTGCGGGAAAATACTTAAATATACTGTGGCAACAGACAAATCTGAAGTCACTGCGACTTTGGATACGGAAATAATCAAATTGGTTATTCCATTTTTTCTCACTTCACCTTGTAGGATATCCACCAAATCTTTTTGGATAACGCCACCTATTTTTTTCTGTCTATTTGTTTCCATGATGCAAAAATACTACTTTTAAACTTTATTCGAACAAATTTTAAATCGAACCAAAATTCCGAGAAGCTATTCCTGCTTTCCGCTATATCTTTCCTGCCGAACCCCGGCAGCAAAGGATGCCGCTTCAATCAGGGCTAGGAGTTTCGTTTTCAGTACCCGAATACAATTATAAACCCAAATGATGCAAAGACACTCCTTTTCGATTTACGACGCCTCAGCCGGTTCTGGAAAAACCTACGCCTTGGTCAAAGAATATTTAAAAATCATCTTGACTTCGCCCAAAAATGATGCGTATCGAAACATTTTAGCCATTACGTTTACCAACAAAGCGGTACACGAAATGAAAAGCCGTATCGTAGGCAGTTTGTCCGAATTTGCTAAAGAAAATCCATCTTCAAAGGCGCAAGATTTAATGCAAGATTTGTCAGTGGACACAGGACTTTCCATTGCCCAAATTAAAACCAAGTCACAACAGATCATCAAGCACATCATTCATAATTATGCTGCTTTTGACATTTCAACTATCGATAAATTTACACATAAAGTGATTCGTGCTTTTGCACACGATTTGAATTTACCCATGACGTTTGAAGTGTCATTGGATACCGAAA
This sequence comes from Flavobacterium sp., assembly GCA_017988155.1. Taxonomy (GTDB): domain Bacteria; phylum Bacteroidota; class Bacteroidia; order Flavobacteriales; family Flavobacteriaceae; genus Flavobacterium. Next base: position 3,370 of record JAGNSF010000161.1, read on the forward strand.
ATTTATTGATTGAAGCCGTAGATGCGATTATTGCACAAGCTGGCGAAGACGAAGTATTGACTAATTTATTGGTTGATTTCACCATGGAAAAAACCGACGATGATAAATCTTGGGACATTTCCCGTGAAATTTTAGAAACCGGAAAATTAGTTCTGAATGAAAACAACCGAAATGAAATCACGCATTTTCAAGACAAATCTATTACTGAATTTCTCGAAATCAAGAAAAAACTCGCAGCCGTTTGTGACGAATTAGAAAAAGAAACCATTGTTTTAGGAAACGAAGCGGCCGCGCTTATTGAACAAAAAGGCATTGATGTAAAGTCTTTTTCAAGAGGTACTTTTCCCAATCACATTGCAAGCATTCAAGCTGGGAAATTCAATCCCAAAAATAAAATGTTCAAGGAAGTGGACGATATTGCCATCAATAAAACCGCACCAGACCGCGCAATTATTGAAGCTATTATTCCTGATTTGTTAGCTGTTTTGACCAAAGTATATGCCTTATTTGAAAAGATTTATTTTTATAAAGCGTTCTTAAAAAACATTACGCCTTTGTCATTGTTGAATACAGTTAGTAATGAATTGGCTAAAATCCAACAAGAACAAAATATTTTATCCATAACCGAGTTCAATGCATTAATTCATCGAGAAATTCAAAATCAACCGGCTCCTTTTATATATGAACGTTTGGGCGAACGCTACCGTCATTTTTTTATTGACGAGTTTCAGGACACTTCCGAGATGCAATGGCAAAATTTGATTCCGCTTATTGATAATGCGCTTTCCGGTCAAGACGAATACGGAGTTAAAGGGACTTTGATGATTGTGGGCGACCCCAAACAATCTATTTACCGCTGGCGTGGCGGAAAAGCAGAGCAATTTATTGAATTGAGTAAAGACCAAAATCCATTCAATAATCCAGATAAAAAACTAACGCAATTAGAATACAATTACCGTTCGTATTCGCAAATAATTGAGTTCAACAACAGCTTTTTTAAATTAATGGCTAATGAATTTCAGCATCCTGATTACAAAGATTTGTATGAAAATCACAGTCATCAAAAAGTAAATTCCAAAACAGGCGGCTATGTCAATATTTCGTTTC
>JAGNSF010000162.1 GCA_017988155.1 Flavobacterium sp.
GCCACCATTGCGCTTGACGACGCAAACTTCCTGTGGCAATGGTTCCAGTAGTAGTAAGAAAATCCAAATTGCCTTTGTGAACCAAAATATCAAGGGTATTAGCGCGTTCTAAAACAGCCGCTTGAACAATACCTTGCGGCAAAGCAGTTGGCACATCTTTCATAGAATGCACCGCAATATCTACCTGGCCATTAATCATAGCAATGTCTAAGGTTTTGGTAAAAATTCCAGTAATTCCTAATTCGTATAAAGGTTTATCAAGAATTATATCACCTTGCGATTTTACAGCTACAATTTCGGTGGTGTAGCCTAAATCATTCAGTTTTTTCTGAACGGTGTGCGCCTGCCAAAGAGCCAATTCGCTATCACGGGTTCCTATACGTATTGTCTTACTCATTATTTTGTGTTGGCGCCAATGTTAAAAACTTTCTCAATCCACTCAATACTTTCATCCACCATCGTTTCCTCATCTTTGAGATGATTGGCGAAATGATTGGTAATTTTTTGAATGATTCTATTGCTGATAATCTCCGCTTGCTCTTCGTTAAAATCGGCTAGTTTTTTACGTTGAAAATGCAACTCTCCGTCTTTTATGGAATGTAATTTTTCTTTGAGAGCATGAATTGTTGGTGCAAATTTTCTTCCTTTAGACCAAGTCAAAAACTCCTCTTTGATTTCCTCGATGATAGCTTCAGCAGCTGGGATATGTTTTTTTCGATTCTCTAAAGTTTCGTCTGTGATTTGAGACAAATAATCCATGTGAACCAAAGTAACTCCTTCGACGTCTTCCACGTTTTCGTTCACATTCTTTGGAATAGACAAATCCAAAATCAATAAAGGTTTCTTTAAATTCAAAATCGCCTTGTCTACAGTTGGATTTTGAGCGCCCGTAGCCACTACTAAAACATCGGCTTTCTGAATTTCCAATTGCAAATCAGCATAATCCTTCACTATCACGTCTAATTTTTGAGCCAATTTCTCGGCTTTATCTTTAGTACGATTAATTAAGGTAATTTGTTCGTGTTTGGAATGTTTTACTAGATTTTCACAGGTATTTCTACCGATTTTTCCGGTACCAAAAAGCAAAATATTTTTGTTGCCAATATCATCCACATTATTCAAAATGTACTGCACCGAGGCAAAAGAAACAGAAGTAGCTCCCGATGAAATCTCGGTATCCGTTTTGATTTTTTTACTGGCCTGAATTACTGCATTTATTAAACGCTCTTGAAAAGCGTTCACTAAATTTACCGATTTGGCTTGAAAAAAACTCGTTTTGATTTGCGAAATAATCTCAAAATCGCCTAAAATTTGACTGTCTAAACCAGTTCCTACTCTAAAAAGGTGGCCTACTGCTTCTTTATTTTTATAAACAAAACCATATTTTTGAAAGGCTTCAACCGACCCTTGACTGTTTTCACAAATCAATTTAATCAGTTGAAAAGGGTGTTTTGCAAAACCATAAATTTCAGTTCTGTTGCAAGTAGAAGTCACAATCAAACTTTCAATTCCTTCTGTTTTTGCTTGGTCTAACAAGCGAGTTTTAGCAACTGCATCCAAACTAAATTTTCCTCTTATTTCGGCATCTGCTTTTTTATAGCTTAGGCCAACGGCATAAAAAGAATGAGGTTTTGATGTATGATGGTTCTCCATAAAGTATACTTTTCTAAAAAGTGGAACAAAAATATCATTAAGGGTTTGATAAAAGTAACGCTATAAGTGCTATTTGTGTCGCTGAATGTTTTTTTGAAATGAAATGGCGCTTTTATAGTAAAAAAATCTATTTTTGTAGTAAAATCATCTCCATATAAATTAGTTTTTGGAACGATTTTTAATCCAAATCTTGGATTATAATCCTATTTAGTTACTTAAAAAATATCGCTATGGGTTCACAAGAGGTAATTAAAATTGAAGAAGACTTTACACTCATCCGCTTTCAAAACGATGGCGCCGAACCGTTTCATGCACAACGTGAAGTGGGCAGCGGACTGATTCAGTTTCATTTTGGTATTAAAGGAAATGCTAAATTCATTTTCAACCAAGGAAATTATGCCTTGGAATTAAAGGAAGAAAAATCGCTTCTTTTATATAATCCTCAAAAAGAATTGCCTTTGAATTTAGAATTGGCTCCCAACTCTTGGGTGATTTCGGTAATTATTTCCATCAAAAAATTTCACGCGTTATTCTCCACCGAGGCCAACTATATTACATTTTTAAGCCCCGACAATAAAGATAAAAAATACTATAACGAAGGCAATATCAGTCCGTCAATGGCCATTGTATTGAGTCAATTGTTTCATTACAGTTTACATCCTTCTATCAAAAATTTGTATTACAAAGGCAAAGGCTACGAATTATTGAGTTTGTATTTCAATAAAAGCGAAGACCCAAATGCAGAACAATGTCCGTTTTTAATTGACGAAGACAACGTTTTTAAAATCAAAAAAGCCAAAGAAATTATCATTGCCAATATGGCCGAACCCCCTGGTTTGCAAGAATTAGCTGATCAAGTTGGGCTCAATTTGAAAAAATTAAAAATGGGTTTCAAACAAATTTATGGAGATACCGTTTATGGTTTCCTTTTTGATTACAAAATGGACTATGCGCGTAAATTACTCGATAGCGGCTCGTATAATGTCAACGAAGTAGGATTAAAAATTGGCTACAGTACCGGAAGTCATTTTATTGCGGCTTTCAAGAAAAAATTTGCCACCACACCAAAAAAATATTTAATGTCAATCAACACCAATTTATAAAAAAATGAAAGGAGTATTATTAATCAATTTAGGTTCGCCAGAAAGTCCAACAGCTAAAGATGTAAAACCGTATTTGGATGAGTTTTTAATGGATAAATACGTAATTGACGTTCCGTTTTTATTACGTGCTTTGTTAGTTAGAGGAATTATTTTGCAAACTCGCCCAAAAAAATCAGCCGAAGCCTATGCCAGAATTTGGACCGATGAAGGGTCGCCGTTAATTGTGATTTCTAAAAAAATGCATGAAAAGGTGAAAACTTTGGTGGACATTCCTGTAGCATTATCCATGCGATATGGAACTATGACCATTTTAAAAGGATTGCAAGAATTGCACGACAAAGGCGTGACAGAAGTAATGCTTTTCCCTTTATATCCGCAACATGCTATGGCTTCAACCACAACCATTTTGGTATTAGCAGAAGAATTGCGTCAAAAGTATTTCCCAGAAATGACCTTCACAACCGTTCCTGCTTTTTACAACAAACCAGGATATATTGAAGCCTTATCAAATTCGATCAAAAAACATTTAGAAGGTTTTGATTACGATCATTTATTGTTTTCGTATCACGGAATTCCGAAACGTCACATTCGCAAAACTGACATTACCAAATCGCATTGTAAAATTGACGGATCTTGTTGCAATACGCCTTCGCCTGCACACGAATTTTGTTATCGTCACCAATGTTATGAAACTACAAAACAAGTAGTGAAAACATTAGGCATTCCAGAAGGTAAATACAGCCAAACCTTCCAATCCCGTTTAGCGGGTGACAAATGGCTAACGCCTTATACTGATGTTGAAGTAAATAAAATGCCAGAAAAAGGAATTAAGAAATTAGCAGTGGTAACTCCAGCTTTTGTAGCTGATTGTCTAGAAACTTTAGAGGAAATTGCCATGGAAGCTAACGAAGAATTTTTACATCACGGTGGGGAAGAATTTATGGCTATTCCATGTATGAACGACGAAGACGAATGGTGTGGTGTAGTTGCAAAATGGATAGAAGAATTTAAAAACAACTAATAGTTGAGCCCATGTACGAATACCTAAAATCCTTACACTTAATTTTTGTCATCACTTGGTTTGCGGGATTGTTTTATATCGTGCGACTATTTGTGTACCAAATTGAAGCTTCGGAAAAACCCTCTCCAGAAAAAGAAATTTTGCAAGAGCAATTCAAGATTATGAGTTACCGCTTGTGGTATATCATCACATGGCCTTCGGCTATTTTGGCTAGTTTTTTTGCTTTTTGGATGTTGTTTTTTACCGAATTGGGTAATGCTTGGTTGCAAATGCCTTGGATGCACGTCAAATTAGGTTTTGTATTTCTGTTGTATTTATATCATTTAAAATGCCACCAGATATTCAAGCAATTGCAAAATAATGAAGTAAAACACACAGGGAATTTTATGCGAATTTGGAACGAAGGCGCCACTATAATTTTATTTGCGGTAGTGTTTTTAGTGATTCTGAAAAACGCAGTGAATTGGATTTTTGGAGTAGCGGGTATCTTTTTATTTTCAATTCTAATTATGCTTGGATTCAAATTTTACAAACGCATTCGCGAAAGAAAATAATCCTAAATAATGGCTAATAGCTTTAAAATAGCAATGCTTTCTCTTCGAACTAGGATTTTCCTATCGATGATTGTATTGATTATTATGGCTTCCATAATTTTAGCTTCTATCTCGATTATTCAGTTTAAAAATGAAGCGAGG
>JAGNSF010000014.1 GCA_017988155.1 Flavobacterium sp.
ATTAGACGGTACAGAAATCGATGATAACACAGATCCAACGAATCCTTGTGAGGCAGATATGTCACATTCAACATTAGAGTTAAGTCAAGAATTCTTAGAAGGCGATTGTGATGGAGATGGATTAACGAACGGCGAAGAAATTGGACCAAATCCAAATGAACCATTTGATCCAAACGGTAATGGAATCCCAGATTATTTAGAGCCAAATGAACATGATATTGGAAATATAGATGATGAACTTGAAGTATTCAACTTAGTTACACCAAATGGCGATGGCGATAATGATGTTTTTGTAATCAGAAATATTGAAATGTACCCAGATAATTCGGTGGAGATATACAACCGATGGGGCGTTAAAGTATTTGGAGTAGAAGGATATGGACAAAGCGGCAAGTTCTTTAGAGGAATTTCAGAAGGAAGAGCTACCATAAGTCAAAATTCAGAGTTACCAGTAGGAACGTATTGGTACATCATCAAATACAAAAACGCACAAGGTGTTTGGAATGAAAGAATAGGGTATTTATATCTAAACAAATAAGAATAAAATAGAAGGGTGAATAGTCATTCACCCTTTTAAAAAAAAAGCAATACGATGAAAAAAGTTTTAGCAAGTGTTATTTTAAGTTTTTTTGCGATAGGAATGTTGCAGGCACAGCAAGATGCACAGTACACTAATTACATGTACAATACCATGAATATCAATCCGGCTTATGCAGGATCTCGAGGAACATTAAGTGTTTTTGGATTGCACAGAACCCAGTGGGTAGGATTAGATGGTGCGCCTACTACTAATACCTTTGCGCTTCATGCCCCTTTTAGAGATTCTAATGTAGGGATGGGATTAACGGTGATGAATGATGTAATAGGGCCATCAGACGAAAGTACAATTTCAGCTGATTTCTCTTATACTATCGAAACTTCAGACACCTATAAACTAGCTTTTGGATTAAGAGCAACGGCACATTTATTGAATGTTGATTTTTCTAAATTAAACATCTACGATCCAAATGATGCATTAGCGCAATACAATATTGATAATCGTTTTTCGCCCAATTTTGGTGCAGGAGTTTATTGGTATTCCGACGATACCTATTTTGGATTATCGATACCTAATATGTTAGAAACTAAGCATTTTGATAAAGGTCAAGCACAATATAACGCAACATCGGTTGCTAATGAGCGTATGCACTATCATTTCATAGCTGGTAAAGTGTTTGATATTCACCCATCGGTGCAATTCAAACCTGCTTTTTTAGCCAAAATGGTAGAAGGCGCACCTTTACAATTGGATCTTTCAGCAAACTTTTTATTTAATGAAAAAATCACTTTAGGCGCTGCTTATCGTTGGGATGCCGCATTAAGTGGATTAGCAGGATTTCAAGTAAATGATAATTGGTTTATTGGTTATGGCTATGATAGCGAAGTAACTAAGTTGGCTAATTACAATTCAGGATCACATGAGTTGTTCTTACGTTATGAATTCAGCAGAAAAAAACAAGTTGTATCACCTAGATTTTTCTAAAAGAGTATGAAAAAGCAAATTATATATTTCCTGTTAGTTGTATTAGCTACTGGATCGAAAGTTGTCGCCCAACAACAGAAATTAGATTTGGCACAAAAGAAGTACGATCAATTAGCGTATAGCGAATCGATAAAAACGTACGAAGAGCTGGCTAAAGACGGCTATAAATCAAAAGAATTGCTAGAAAATTTAGCTAATGCATATTATTATAAAGCTGAATTTGAACCTGCAAAACGCTGGTACGACTCGCTATTTATATTTACTCAAGAACTATCTGCAAACACCTATAGCAAATATGTTAGCACATTAAAGACCCAACAAGAGTATACCAAGGCCGATCAAATTATGACACAAATGGGTCAAAAATTCCCAAATGATTTGCGTGTTAAAGTATATAATGCTAACAAAGAATATTTAAAAAACAGTAAAAATGCCCCCACTACAGCGCAGGTAAAAAACGCAGGGATAAATTCAGCTAATTCTGATTTTTCCCCTGCTTTTCTTGGCGATAGTGCTATAGTATTCAGTTCTACGCGTGCTACACAAAAAGTATTGGTTAGCAGACACAGTTGGACCGGAGAGTCCTACACCAATTTATATCTAGTAACTCAATTATCTAAAAAAGGCAGCCAAGAGAAAGACAGTACCTCAGCTCCAAAAGGGTTAAACGGACAAATTAACAAATACTATAACGAATCTTCAGCAGTATTTACCAAAGACGGTAAAACGATGTATTTCACTAGAAATAATCAACTGAAAAATAAAGCAAAAACCGATACATTAAACACGGTTTTGTTAAAAATATATAAAGCAACCTATGATGGTAAAAAATGGACTAATGTAAAAGAGCTTCCGTTTAATAATGATAACTACAGTTGTGCACATCCAGCACTTTCGGTAGATGAAAAAGAATTGTATTTTTCATCTAACCAGCCAGGCACAATAGGAATGTCGGATATTTACAAAGTTGCAATACTTGAAAACGACACGTATGGAGCACCAGAGAACTTAGGAGATAAGATTAATACCGAAGGTAGAGAAACGTTTCCATTTATCACTAAAGACAACGTGCTTGTTTTTGCTTCAGATGCACGAGCAGGATTAGGAGGCTTAGATTTGTATTATGTACATTTGGATAGCCAATACAAAGAAATCAAAACTTTTGGAGCGCCAATAAATTCCTCACAAGATGATTTTGGATTAATATACAATGACGCGCAACAAGATGGTTTTTTCACCTCTAATCGAACAGAGGACAATTTAGGGAAAGACGATATTTACCGATTTAAATCATTAGAACTTCCTAAAATATTCAAAGTTAAAGCAACTACTTTAGAAGAAGCTACCGGAGTTTCAGTTGAGGCGCAAGTGATTCTAATGGATGAAAACAAGAATCAAATAATACAATTGACTGCAAAGGATGGAAAATTTGAAATTCCAGATTTAGATCAAGGTAAAAAATATTTTGTTTCAATAACTCATCCCAATTTAGAAACGTATGAAGGGCCAGTTACTTTTTCAGGAAAAGAAACCACATTGGAATTCAAACTCAAGAAAAAAGAATTGGAATTATCAGAAGTAGATTTAGCTAAAATATTAGGAATCCGCATCATTTATTTTGATTTAGATAAGCATTATATCAGAAAAGACGCGGCATTAGAATTGAAAAAAATTGCCAATATCATGAAAGAATATCCACAAATGAAAATTGATATTCGTTCACATACCGATAGTCGAAGTGCAGCAGCATACAATCAAAAATTATCACAACGAAGAGCCGATGCTACCAGAGCATGGATAATTGCACAAGGAATTGCCCCCGAACGATTAATTGCTAACGGTTATGGCGAATCAAAATTAATGAACCAATGTGCAGATGGTGTAAATTGTTCAGAAGAGCAACATCAAATCAATAGACGTTCAGAATTTATTATAATAGAATAATTTGGTTTGATAGATAAAGTTAGATTTATTATTTTAAATCCAATCCAATTAATTTTGGGTTGGATTTTTTAGTTGTAAAACCAGAAAATTATTTTAATACCCATAATTAATCATTAATTTTGTTGTAAAGAATTAGAATATGAAAACAAAAACATATACCGCAATAGTATTTTTTATTATTTCACTTGCCGTAGCGCAAAAAAAACCGATTAGTAAATCATCAGTGAGTTCAAAAATAGGTTATGAAATAACTATTAAAACGGAAAACATAACAAACGAAACCCTCCAACTCTCATTTGTATTCGGTACAAATAAAAAAAGCTTTGTTACGGATAGCATTGTAATTAAAAGCATTAATCAAAAGGTAGTTTTTAAAGAATCAAAAAAAATTGTGGGCGCTATCTATCGGTTAGCTTTTAAATCAAATCCAAATAATTATATTGAATTAGCTCTAGATAACGGAAGTATTATTAATGGAACCATTGCAAACACTAATTCTAAATCCTGGAGCATAGCGTCTAATCAATTAAATAAGGACTTTTTAGCTTATCAAAACGCTCCAAAAGCAGATGTGCCAGCATTGCGAAACGAATTAATAAAAAAGTATCCAAATACAGTATTACAGATTTATTTATGGGCCGAAAATAAAATAGCCCTTCAAAAACCAAACAGTTTAATTGAGCAAGAAGCCTATTATTCTACTTTTTTTAATGAAGTGCAGCCCTCTGAAAAAAGACTTGCGTTTTTACCTAATATAAATAAGTTGCTCTATAAGTTTGTAACGGCTAAACCAATAACAAACGAAAATTACATCAAACATATCGATAAACTACTCAAAGGACTCGATTGTAAAACACAAAATTTTAAAATTTTTATCAAATATTTAGCTGCAAATCTTTCGTTTTTTGAAAGTAATAATTTAGAAGCATCTTATAATCATTTGTATGAAAAGTACATAAAGGATAACACATGTAAAGTCTTTTCAGATACAGATATGAACAAATTTAGTAACGAATTTGAATCCAATAAAAAAGTGCCTTTATTAAGTGTTTTCCCGCAATTATCCTTTGTTAAAAAAGATAGCACAGCACTAACAATACAAGAAATTTATACCAATAATGATTTTACTTTAGTTACATTTTTTAGTCCTACGTGCCAACATTGTATTGACAAAATGCCAGAACTTAAAAAGTTTATGGCCAATTTAAAAGAAAAATATCCAGCAAAAAATACGCAATGGGTTACGATTTTAAATGATACTGATGAAACAAAGTGGATAGCGTTTTTAGAGAAAAATCAATTAGAAAGTGCGGCAATTAATTTAAAATCAATTGATCCTACAAAGGCATACCAACACCAACTCAATGCTTATTCAAATCCAACCTATTTTTTACTAGATAAAGAAGGAAAAGTAGTGCTTAAATCATTCAACAATAAAGCAATTCTAGAAATAATAAATAAGTAATTAGATGTAATATTTAGCTGAAGGTTTACTTCTTATAAAAATTATTATGTTCTACATATTCCCAAACTTTATTGGGTAGCATCGGAACTACATTTTTACCTTTTTTAATGCTTTCGCGAATGAAAGTGGAAGATAATTCAATAACTGGCGCATCTATACGATGAATTTTTGCATGATTTACAAATTGTTCATCGATTTCATCTGAATTCACACGTGGATAGACATAAATAGCATGATTTTGAAGGATCACTTCGTAATTTTTCCACTTATGTAGCGAGTTCAAATTGTCTTCGCCCATAATCAATGAAAATTCATGTTGTGGAAATTTTTCTTGTAAATGTGCTAAGGTATTGACAGTGTAATTCGGTTGTGGTAATTTGAATTCAATATCAGAAGGTTGAATTTTCGAAAAATCTTCGGTGGCCAAATGTACCATGTGCAAGCGATGATAATCATCTAACAAAGAACTTTTCTTCTTGTGCGGATTATGCGGTGTAACTACCATCCAAATTTGATCCAAATCAGCATGCTCTGCCATATGATTGGCAATAATTAAATGCCCAATGTGAATGGGATTAAACGTTCCAAAATATAGACCTATTTTCATTTTGTTACACAGAGTTTCACGAAGTTTTACACAGAGTTTCACGAAGTTTTTTGTGCTACTTGGTGCCAAACTTAGTGAGACTTTGTGCTATACTTTTTATTTACTAATAAAATTTTTTACCAATTGATAAGCCTCTTCTTTTGCAACGTCTAAATCATAATTTTTAATGATGGTATCAAACTGTGGTGCGGTTGCTAATTCTACTGACGCTTTTGCAATACGCATATTGATTTTGTCTTCGCTTTCTGTAGAACGTTGTTTTAATCTTCGTTTTAATTCGTCAACGCTCGGGGGTTTTACAAAAACAGCTAACGTTTCATTTGGGAATTTATGTTTTATACGCAATCCGCCCGCAACATCAATATCAAAAATTACATGTTTACCTAAAGCCCAGATGCGCTCTACTTCGGCTTTTAAAGTGCCGTAGAAATTATCGGTATATACTTCTTCCCATTCTACGAAATCTTCGGCTTTAATATGCTTTTTGAATTCGTCCCACGAAATGAAATAATAATCTGTTCCATGAACTTCTTCGCCACGTGGTTCGCGCGTTGTACAGGAAATCGAAAACTCTAAATTCAAATCGGGTTGGGCTAATAAATGTCTTACTATAGTGGTTTTTCCTGAACCTGATGGCGCAGAGAATACTAATAATTTTCCTTTTTGCATTGTGTTGTTATTTTTGCCACGGATTAAAGGATTATAACGATTTTAATCCGTGAAAATTTGTATAATCTGTGGCTTAAACTACAAAACGTTTAATACTTGCTCCTTAATCTTTTCCAATTCATCTTTCATCATTACCACCAATTTTTGCATTTCGGTATGGTTGGATTTCGAACCCATAGTATTGATTTCTCTTCCCATTTCTTGCGTGATGAAACCTAATTTTCTTCCGTTAGCTTCCGTTCCATTTAAAGTTTCTAAGAAATAGTTCAAATGGTTGCCCAAACGAACTTTTTCTTCGGTAATGTCGTATTTTTCAAGATAAAAAATCAATTCTTGTTCAAAACGATTTTCATCTACGTTCACTTTTAATTCGTCTAAAGCAGTTCTTAAACGAGTTTTAACCGTTTCCACGCGTTCGGCATCGTAAGAAACCGCTTCGTTCATTAAATTATTGATGTTTGCAATTCTTAATTGGAATTCTTTTTCCAAAGAAGCACCTTCATCTTTTCTAAAATTGGCGATGTTTTCCAAGGCTTCATCAATCACGGTTTGGATTTGCTTCCATTCGTTTGCATCGATTTCGTCGCGCTCTGTTTTTAAGGCATCGGGCATACGAACCGCCATTTTTAGTAATTCGGTTTCATCAGCATTTGGAAGTACCGCTTTCATTTGGTTCATGTAGCCATTTACAATTGGCACATTAATTTTAGAAGTCGTTTCTTCGCCAGTTACTTCTACATAAAGCGAAAAATCGACCTTTCCACGCTCTAAACGTTGCGAAATTTGATTGCGTAAACCCAACTCCATTTCCCTAAAAACAGAAGGCATACGTGTATTTAAGTCTAAACCTTTACTGTTTAGTGATTTGATTTCTACGGTAATTTTTTTGGTTGGTAATTGCAAAGAAGCTTTTCCAAAACCAGTCATGGATTGTATCATAATTGTATAAAAATGTCTTCAAAGATAAGAAAATGCCCCCTAACCCCCAAAGGGGGAATCAGTTTGTGTATTTATTTGTGATTTATAAATTATTTAGGAAGTTTTCTCCCCTCCTTTGGAGGGGTTGGGGGAGGCTTTCTGCGTAACCAAATAAACTCCGACAAATATCAACACTGCCGAAATCAATTTCACAAAACTCAAATCGTCTTTGCCTAAGCTTACGGCAAAAATAGTAGCAAATAATGGCTGTAAATAGATAAATACGGCTACGGTTGTTGGCTTGAGTTCTCGCATGGAAATCAAATTCAGTAAATAGGTTAAGAAGGTTGAAAACACCACTACAAAACCAATTTTCCAGAAAATATCAGTAGGTAAATGAGCAAAATCTATCGATTGAAATTCGTTCCAACCAAAAGGCAAAACCATCAAGAATCCGAACGTATAAATCCACTTTACAAACGTAAAAGCGTTGTATTTATCCATTAATTTCTTCACGATAATCAAGTAAAATCCATAAGAAACGGCATTTACAAAAACCAATAAATTCCCTAAACTTGCATTTGTGGCATTGACTAATGATTTTCCATATAGAATTAATGTTACTGTTCCGGCTAAGCCTAAAATGATGCCCAATATTTTTCGGTTTTCCATCTGCTCTTTCATGATAAAAGCAGATAAAACCAATACAATCATAGGTGTTGTAACCATTAAAACCGCTCCCATAATGGGTGAAGTGTAACTCAATCCTTTGAAAAAAGTGAGCATATTGAAAGCCACTCCAAAAAAAGCAGCGGCAACAATTCGAGGAAAATCTTCTTTGGCAATTTTTTCTTTTGGACCAAAGAAGGAAATCAACCAAAATAACACCACCGAACCGCCAACGCGCATGACAATGAATCCGAAAGCGTCGACATATTTGGGCATAACATCTTTAGCAATTGTAAAAGTTACACCGTAAATAATGGAAACTAAGGTAGCGGCAAATAAGGCCCAATTTCTTTTAGACACTTTGAAGAGCTTTCGTTAATTTAAGGACATTGGGTTGTGTATTTCCGATAAAAATTTCATCATTAAAAAGAACAACAGGACGACTCAAAAACGTGTAATGTTCTAAAAGGTATTTTTTGAAATCGGCTTCAGTTAGGTTTTTATCTTTTAAACCCAATGATTTGTATAATTGTGCTTTTTTACTGAATAATGCTTCGTAACTTCCAGAAAGCTGATACATTCCTTCTAAATCGCTTTCCGAAATTGGATTTTGACGAATATCTATAAACGTTAATTTATTTGAATTAGGCAACGATTTGATTATTTTTCGGCAGGTATCGCACGACGCCAAATAATATATTTTATTCATTTTATTGATTTTTTATTTTCTGCCACAAAAATACAGCCTTTTGAATTCTAAAAATCAGTAATTTTGTAAAAAAATAAATTCGAATGAAATTCAATACTAAAACCATACATGGTGGGCAACATCATGAAAAAATAACTGGAGCCGTAATGCCTCCTGTGTTTCAAACGTCGACTTACGTACAAACAAGTCCAGGAAAACCTGTGGGCGATTATGAATACAGTAGAGCAGCAAATCCTACAAGAACCGCTTTAGAAGACGCTTTAGCTAGTATCGAAAATGGAGCAAGAGGTTTGGCTTTTTCTTCAGGATTAGCTGCAACCGACTGTTTGTTACGCATGTTCAAAGCCGGTGACGAAATCATTGCAATGGACGATTTATATGGTGGAACATATCGATTGTTTACCAGATTATATAAAGATAGCGGTATCAAATTTCATTTTGTAGATATGAATGATTTGGAAAAATTCCAATCGTTAATCAATGAAAACACTAAATTGGTTTGGGTAGAAACACCAACCAATCCGTTAATGAAATTAGCCGATATTGCTGCCATTGCACAAATTACTAAAAAGCATAATATCTTATTTGCGGTAGATAACACTTTTGCAACGCCTTATTTACAAAAACCTTTAGATTTAGGCGCTGATATTGTAATGCATTCGGCAACTAAATATTTAGGAGGTCATTCAGATGTTATTGCAGGCGCTTTAATCATTAAAGATAAAGCGTTGGGCGAAGAATTACATTTTAAACAATTTGCAACAGGCGCAACTTTAGGGCCAATGGACTCTTTTTTGGTGTTAAGAGGTATTAAAACATTGCATTTACGCGTACAACGTCATTGCGAAAACGGTGAAAAAGTAGCAGCCTATTTAGACAACCATCCTTTAGTAGAACGAGTATATTATCCAGGATTAACTTCGCATCCGTTTCACGAAATCGCAAAAAAGCAAATGAGTGGCTTTGGCGGAATGGTAACCTTCACTTTCAAATCGGGTAAAAAAGAAGATGCCATTAAATTCTTAGAAAATTTAAAAGTATTTACTTTAGCCGAATCATTAGGAGGGGTTGAATCATTAGCCAATCATCCTGCTTTAATGACACACGCATCAATTCCCGAAGATAAAAGAAAAGAAGTGGGTATTTCTGATGATTTAGTGCGATTGAGCGTTGGCGTTGAAGATATTGAAGATTTATTAGCCGATTTAGAACAAGCGTTTAAAGCATAATAATCAATAAGCAGAAATAAAACACTAAAAAAGGTACGAGTATAACGATGTGCTTTTTTAGGTTAGTTTTTAATAATTAAGAAATACCTTGTATATTTGTCCGATTAACGCAAACGTTTTCATTGATAGAATAAACATAAAGATATAGCCCCATGATGGAAAAAAAGATAAATGATTTTATGGCGCAGGTTGAAGCCAAAAATCCAAACGAACCAGAATTTATCCAAGCAGTTAAAGAATTCGCAGAAACAGTAATTCCTTTCATTGCAGAAAATAAAAAATACGACGGAAAAAATTTATTATTAAGAATCGCCGAGCCAGAAAGAGCTATAATTTTTAGAGTGCCTTGGGTTGATGATAAAGGAGAAATCCAAGTAAATAGAGGATTTAGAATCCAAATGAATTCTGCAATTGGGCCTTATAAAGGAGGAATTCGTTTTCATAATACGGTAAATTTATCAGTACTTAAATTTTTAGCATTCGAACAAGTTTTCAAAAATAGTTTAACCACATTACCTATGGGTGGTGGTAAAGGAGGTTCAGATTTTGATCCACAAGGAAAATCAGATGCAGAAGTAATGCGTTTTTGTCAATCTTTTATGACCGAATTATGTCGTCATATTGGACCTGATTTAGATGTTCCTGCAGGAGATATTGGAGTAGGAGCAAGAGAAATTGGATACATGTTTGGTCAATACAAACGTATCAGAAACGAATTTACAGGAGTGTTAACCGGAAAAGGGTTAGCTTATGGAGGTTCATTAATTCGTCCTGAAGCAACAGGGTATGGAGTGGTGTATTTCACCGAACAAATGCTAAAAACTAGAGGAGAAAAAATTGAAGGTAAAACGGTTGCTATTTCTGGTTTTGGAAATGTAGCTTGGGGTGTTGCCTTAAAAATTAACGAATTGGGCGGGAAATTAGTTACTATTTCAGGTCCTGATGGATATATCTATGATGCAGATGGTATTTCTGGTGAAAAAATAGAATTCATGCTCGACATGAGAGCAAGTGGTGATAACAGAGCAGCAGCTTATGCTGAAAAATATCCAAATGCTGTTTTTCATAAAGGGAAAAGTCCTTGGGAAGCAAAAGTTGATATTGCAATTCCATGCGCTACACAAAATGAATTGAACGAAGAAGATGCTAAAAAATTAATTGCTAACGGTGTTATGTGTGTAACCGAAGCAGCAAATATGCCATGTACTTTAGATGCTATTAAACAATTTTTAGATGCTAAAGTATTATTTGCACCTGGAAAAGCTGCAAATGCTGGAGGGGTGGCGGCTTCTGGATTAGAAATGACACAAAATTCTATTCGTTTAAATTGGACTAGTGAAGAAGTAGATATGCGTTTGAAAGATATTATGGTGGGCATTCACAGTCAATGTAAAACGTATGGAACAGATGCCGATGGTTATGTAAATTATGTAAAAGGAGCAAATATTGCCGGTTTCGTTAAAGTAGCCGATGCTATGTTAGCACAAGGAGTTGTTTAATAAATACAATCATTATAGTTCAAAAGCGCTTTCATTGTTTTGAAAGCGCTTTTTTTTAAGATGATATATCAAAATTGAAATTAATTCGTTTATACTATATTTGTAATTTACATTACTAATGAAAAAATCGGCGTACTTATTTGTATTTTTCTTTGCTCAACTGTTGTTTTCTCAGCAAAACAATCAGTTGTGGAAAGGGTATTTTTCCTATAACGAAATTGTCGATGTAGAAGGTACAACGGGCAAAGTATTTGCGGCTACACAAAATACGATTTTTACAAAAATCACCTCAAGTTCTGATCTCACCATTCATAATTCGGTTACAGGATTTAAGCCAGAAAACATTACCGCCATTCACCATTCAGAAACTACAAATAAAATTTTTGCAGGAAACTCAAATGGTTTAGTAGTGATTATTAATGCAGACGGGTCAGTAACAGCTAAAGTAGATATAATCAACGAAGTCCCTGTTGCGCCAAATAGAAAGAAAATAAATGATTTGTTTGAACATAATGGGCGATTATACATTGCTACAGATTATGGAATTTCTGTCTTAGATGTGACTACCCTAGAATTTATTACTACTTATTTCATTGGAACTTCTGGTCAAGAAACACAAGTGCTTCAAACTACAGTTTTAGGCGATGAATTATATGCCGTTACAAGAGATTTTGGTATTCGAAGAGGAACATTAACAAATCCTAATTTATTTGACTTCAATCAATGGCAAACATTTGATGCGGGTTTTTGGTCTGGAATTGTTACTTTCAATAACCAGTTAATCGCCATGAATACCAATGCTAAAACGTATAAGTTTAACGGAATTAACCCACAAGAAATTCTTAACCATAACCAACCCGGATTAATACTTAAAACAAATGGCACCGAAATTATTGTTACAACAGCTAATCATGTTTTTGTCTTAAATCAAGTCTTTTCTCAACTAGCACATGTTACTTCAATTCCAGATTTTTCAGCTGTTTTTACTGCAGCAACAGTAGTAGGAACCAAATTGTATATTGGTACCGAAAAAAATGGATTGTTTTCAACAGATATAACAAATCCAACTGTTTTTGAAAGCATGTCGCCCAACGGACCGCTTCAAAATTATATTTTTAGAGTAAAAAAAGCGCCTAATAAGTTGTGGTGTGTTCATGGAAATTATACACAACAATTTAACCCATATCCATTAGATTATCTTGGAATTAGCACTTTTACAACTGATATGGGTTGGGAAATAATTCCTTTTGATGATTTACTTGGCGCAAAATCGTTGTGTGATATTGCTGTTAATCCAACTCGCCCGAATGAGGTTTTTGTTACTTCTTATTTTTCGGGCATGTTAAAGTTTCAAAACAATACAATTGAGTTACTAAACAATACAAATACAGGACCTAATGGTTTAGAATCACTCGTTGTTTCAGGAAACCCATCTTATATTGACGTCAGAATCAATAGTCCAGTATTTGACAAAGACGGAAATTTATGGGTAACGAATGCTCTTGTCAATAATGCTTTAAAAGTCCTTACCCCTAATAATCAATGGAGTTCATACGATTTTACAGGGATAACCGCTAATTTAGCAACAGGTAGGTATAATGCCATGGCGATTGACAAAAACAACACTAAATGGATTCCCGCATACAATGACGGAGTAGTTGCTTTTAATGAAAATTACAATAATAAATTTATTGTTATCAATCAAGAAAATGCTGATCTGCCTTCAAATGTGGTGAATTGTTTGGCATTAGATGCAAAAAATCAACTTTGGATTGGAACACCTTCAGGGCTTCGAGTGCTTTCAAATACAAATCTATTTATTTCTGAAACTGAATTAAACGTTTCCTCAATTATTATTCAAGAAGGAGATTTAGCTCAAGAATTGTTTTATCAGCAGCCCATTTTAGACATTGCAGTTGATGGCGCCAATAGAAAATGGGTGTCAATTGCCGATGGAGGGGTGTTTTTAGTTTCGGCAAATGGGCAACAAACGATTTATAGATTTGATAAAAGTAATTCGCCTTTACCGAGTAATACTATTTTAGATATTGAAATAGACGGCGTTACAGGCGAAGTTTTTTTTGCAACCGATAAAGGAATGGTTTCTTTTTTAGGCACATCAACTAAGCCAAGTGATAGTTTAGCCGATGTTTATGTTTATCCTAACCCTGTTCGACCAGGTTTTTCGGGAACTGTAAAAATTAGTGGATTAACCGATAAAGCCAATGTAAAAATAACCGATATCGAAGGAAATTTAGTCCATGAAACCACTACTGCTGGAGGAACCATTGAATGGGACACCACCGCGTTTGGAAAATACAAAGTAGCTTCTGGCGTATATATGATTTTTGTAGTTTCTCAAGACGGATTAGATACTACGGTAAAAAAAGTAATGATTATTCGATAATGCTCATAAAAACCAAAGCCATTGTCCTTTCTTCCTTAAAATATCAAGAAAAAAGCTTGATTGTCAAATGCTTTACGGAAAGCGACGGATTAAAAAGTTATTTTGTTCCAAGCGCTTATTCTAACAAAAAGGTCAACCAAAAAATTGCTTATTTTCAGCCTTTAACCATTATTGAAATCGAAGCTAATCACAAGAATAAAGGCACGCTCGAACATTTTAAAGAAATTCGATTAGCACACAGCTACTATTCCATCAATACCGATATTGTTAAAAGTACGATTGTAATTTTTCTTTCCGAAATTTTACATCACGCCATCAAAGAAGAAGAAAAAAACCAAAGTTTATTTTCCTTTTTAGAAACGGCACTTCTTTGGTTTGATACGCACCAAGAAACGACCAATTTTCATCTTATTTTGATGATGGAAGTTACAAAATATCTTGGATTTTATCCTGATCTGACCGAACTTGATTTTCCTTATTTTGATAGCAAAGAAGGTTATTTTACGCCATTTCAAAGCATCAATTCGTTAACCGAACACGAAACACATTTGTTTAAACGATTATTACAATTAAAATTTGATTCAGACCAAAAAATATTTGCTGGAATTGAACGCCAATTGCTGTTAAAAATTCTCCTAGATTTCTACACATTACATCTCGATGGCTTCAAAAAACCAAAATCGTTAGAGGTCTTAAAAGAAGTTTTTTCTTAACACACAACTTTTGCCTTTTACCTTTTGCCTTTTACCTTTAAATCATTACTTTCGCAAATTGATTTAAGTAAGCGACAAAATGAGTACAAAATTTACTGAATACAAAGGACTTGACTTGCCAACAGTTGCATCAGAAGTTCTTGATTTTTGGAAAAAAAACAACATCTTTGAACAATCGGTAACTGCTCGTGAAGGAGCTACACCCTACGTGTTTTTTGAAGGGCCGCCATCTGCAAATGGTTTGCCTGGAATTCACCACGTAATGGCGCGCGCGATTAAAGATATTTTTTGTCGTTATAAAACTCAAAAAGGCTACCAAGTTAAGCGTAAAGCAGGATGGGATACACACGGCTTGCCTGTAGAATTAGGTACCGAAAAAGAATTGGGTATTACCAAAGAAGACATCGGAAAAACCATTTCAGTTACCGAATACAACGAAGCGTGTAAAAAAACCGTAATGCGTTATACTGACGTTTGGAACGATTTGACCGAAAAAATGGGCTATTGGGTAGATATGGAAGATCCGTATGTGACCTATAAATCCAAATATATGGAATCGGTTTGGTGGTTGCTAAAACAAATTTACAACAAAGATTTGCTTTACAAAGGCTACACCATTCAACCGTATTCGCCAAAAGCAGGAACAGGTTTGTCTTCGCACGAAGTAAATCAGCCAGGCTCGTATCGTGATGTTACGGATACGACAGTAGTGGCTCAATTTAAAACCAAAAACGAAACGTTACCAAACTTTTTACAAGGTTTTGGAAATATACATATTTTAGCTTGGACGACTACGCCTTGGACATTGCCATCAAATACAGCATTGACTGTTGGGCCAAAAATCGATTATGTTTTAGTTCAAACATTTAATCAATATACTTTTGAACCTGTAAATGTTATTTTAGCTAAGAATTTAGTAGGAAAACAATTTGGAAAAGGATTTTTTGCAAGTACTGAAACTACTGATTTCGAAAATTTTAAAGCAGGAGATAAAAATATTCCATTCCAAATTTTGGCCGAATGCAAAGGTTCAGATTTAGTCGGAATTCGTTACGAACAATTAATGCCATTAGCGTTACCGTATCAAAACCCTGAAAATGCATTCAGAGTAATTGCAGGAGATTTCGTAACTACCGAAGACGGAACTGGAATTGTACACACCGCACCTACTTTTGGAGCAGATGATGCAAAAGTAGCTTCTGAAGCTACCCCACCAGTACCACCAATGCTTGTGCCATTATTAGAAACAAAGAATACATTTATTGACAAATTATTTGATAATGAATTGATTTCAGCTATTTCTGGAAGTACTTTTTCAAACTTTGTTAGCCAAGAAATTTCTGTTAAAAATAGTTGGGACTTTATTGAAGATGAAAATTTAAGAGAGAAACTCAAAAACTGTGAAGAAGCTCTTAATTTAGCTATTGATTATTCAAATTACAAGCCTTTATTAAACCAATTTTCAAAGGAAGATTTTCAAAAAATTATTAAAGAGGAATATTGGGAAGGAGCTAGAAAAGGCAACCTTGTTCCTTTAGTAGATTTACAAGGAAAATTCATTTCTGGTTTAGGAGCATATTCTGGTAAATACGTTAAAAACGAATATTACAATGAAGGTGAAGCGCCAGAACGTTCAGCCGACGTTGAAATCGCTATCCAATTAAAAGAAGAAAACAAAGCCTTTAAGGTTGAAAAATACGTTCACAGTTACCCACATTGTTGGAGAACAGACAAACCTATTTTATATTATCCATTAGATTCTTGGTTCATTAAAGTAACAGAAATCAAAGACCGAATGTTCGATTTAAACGAAACCATCAACTGGAAGCCAAAAGCAACAGGAGAAGGACGTTTTGGGAATTGGTTGAAAAATGCCAATGATTGGAACTTATCGCGTTCAAGATATTGGGGAATTCCTTTGCCAAT
>JAGNSF010000163.1:0-2661 GCA_017988155.1 Flavobacterium sp.
AAAAAATAGTTTTGATTTTAAAGTTTACGTTATCAGAAGATTACCTTTATTGGACTATTTTTTTAACGAAAAGGCTTGTGTAATTGAATTAATGTATTAAATTTGCATCCGCAATACAGAACAAGTATCGTGATTCTTTCATTAGAATTGAAAATGCGAAAATAGCTCAGTTGGTAGAGCGCGACCTTGCCAAGGTCGAGGTCGCGGGTTCGAGCCCCGTTTTTCGCTCCAAAACCATACAATGCTCGGATGGTGAAATTGGTAGACACGCTGGACTTAAAATCCAGTGAACAGCAATGTTCGTGCGGGTTCAAGTCCCGCTCTGAGTACTAAAGCCTCTTCAATAGAAGAGGCTTTTTTTGTTTTAATAAATAATAATAAATGAGCTCTAATTGTTAGTGCTATCAAGAATATGGGGACTTTTGTAATTACGAAGCGATTTAACGACGAATATAAATTTGTATTTGCTTCTCGAAAGGGCAAAACAATTTTCACAAGTTTGAGTTATGAACTTAAATTTGAAGGAGAAGAAGCGATAGAAAAATTTAAAGCTAATACTGATCTAGCAACTTTCTTGAAGTTCAGATCAACTAATGGGAGATATTATTTCAAAGTATTGTTAGAAGGTGTTCACTTTGCAACAAGTAGAAAGTATACTACAGAACTTAGATTGGAAAAAGGAATCAATGAAATTGTAAAATATGCATCAATTTCAGATGTGTTGGATTTTTCGTCCAACGATGTGATTTTTACAGAATAATAGTTAGGATTTTATAAAGTAATTTTTAAAAAAATAATTTACATAAAAAAAGCCGTTACACTAAGTGTACGGCTTATTTTTTTCTGTGTAGTAATTTAATTACTTTGCAGCAGCAGCAGTATCAACAGCAGCAGTATCAACAGCAGCAGTATCAACAGCAGCAGTGTCAACAGCAACAGCAGTAGTATCTACAGCTACTTCTTCAGCAGGAGCTTCAGCTTTTTTACAAGATACAACAGTTAAAACAGCAACAACAGCTAAACTTAAAAATACTTTTTTCATCTTAATTTATTATAAAAGGTTAATTATTAATTCGTGGCAAAGATATAAAATTTTTAATATGTAAAATATTTTTTCATTTTTTTTTTAAATAAAATTCGACAATTTCTCTTCTTTTTATTAAAAATGGTCAAAAATCAGTAATCGTTTCTAATTTGCAACTAATAAGAGACTAAATATTTTTCATAATATTAGCTACAGCACCTTTATTATTTTGAACAAACGAAGCGCTAATTGCGCCTCTTGATTTTCGGATTTCAATATCGTCAATTAATGTATTTAATGTAACTTCTAAACTATCACTATTGTTTACAGAAAGGCATCCACCTAAGTGGACCAATTCTATAGCTTCAGCAAAATGAGAATAATTGGGGCCAATTATAATTGGAATTCCGAAAGTTGCCGGTTCCAGTATGTTATGAATGCCCGGATGACCATATCCACCACCAACATAAGCGATATCAGCGTAACTATATATTTTAGTTAATATTCCTACTGTGTCTATAATAAAAACATCATAATCGGCTAGATTTTTGTTTTCTTTTTCTGAAAATAAAATTACTTTTTTGGTACAACTGTTTTTTAGTTGTTGTATTTGATCCGGTTTTATATTATGTGGAGCAATGATGAATTTTGTATCTGTAGTTTTGGAGTTAATATAATTCAGTAACAATTCCTCATCTTTTGCCCAAGTACTTCCAGCAACAATAGTTGTTTTATTGTTTTTAAATTCAGCAATAAAATCTAATGTATTGTCTCTTTCTAAAATACTAGCTACTCTATCAAAACGAGTATCTCCTGACACAATGCAATTTACTTTACCAAGTTGAAGTAAAAGCTGTTTTGATTTTTCATTTTGTACAAAAAAATAGCTGAACGCATCCAATGCTTTTCTGTAAAAATTGCCATACCATTTAAAAAACACCTGATTTTCTCTAAAAATTCCAGAAATCAAGTAGGTTGGCGTATTATGCTTTTTCAATTCGTTCAAATAATTCGGCCAAAACTCATATTTAATAAAGAATACCATCTCTGGATGCACTAAATCAATGAATTTAGCAGCGTTTTTTTGTGTGTCTAATGGCAAGTATACGGTAGCATCTGCTATGGTATTGTTCTTTCGGATTTCGTAACCTGAAGGGGAAAAAAAACTAAGTACGATTTTATGGTTGGGGTATTTCTCTTTTATTTTTTCAATAACAGGCAATCCTTGTTCGTATTCGCCTAGCGAAGCTGCATGAAACCAGATTGTTTTATCAGAGGGTTTGATTTTGGTAATTAAAGTTGGAAATACGTCTTTTCTTCCTGCAACAAAAAGTTTGATTTTTGGCACAAAAAAAGCGATGATTTGCAATAATAGCCCTGCTATAGAAACAATTATACTATAAATAAAAAGCATACTCGATATTTTGGTGCTAAAATACAGTTTCTTTATTTTATTTTGATTGGTTAGAACTCATTAAATACCTATTTTTGTTTTTCGTTTTACAAATGGACTCACTTTAATTGGAATTTTAAAGTATTCAAACTTTCCAATCATTAAACAAAAAGTAAATGAAAAAAATACAAATGGTTGACTTGAAAGGTCAATACGATGCAATAAAAGAAACAGTAAATACTTC
>JAGNSF010000163.1:2761-4457 GCA_017988155.1 Flavobacterium sp.
GGTTTGATGCAACATTTGTTAGACAAAGGAATCCCGTGTGCGATTTACTATCCAATTCCATTGCACAGTCAAAAAGCCTATGCAGATGCACGCTATAAAGAAGAAGATTTTCCTGTAACCAATCAATTAGTAAAAGAAGTGATTTCGTTACCTATGCATACAGAATTAGACGATGAACAGATTAAA
This sequence comes from Flavobacterium sp., assembly GCA_017988155.1. GTDB lineage: Bacteria > Bacteroidota > Bacteroidia > Flavobacteriales > Flavobacteriaceae > Flavobacterium. Next base: position 2,948 of record JAGNSF010000163.1, read on the forward strand.
TTCATCACGGATAGTATTTTAGAGTTTTTAAATAAATAGGCGCAATACAACAATAGCAGATGAAAGTACTAGTAACTGGAGGATTAGGATTTATTGGTTCGCATACCGTTGTTGAGCTTCAGAACGAAGGTTTTGAAGTCATTATAATTGATAATTTATCCAATACTTCATTGTCTGTTTTGGACGGAATTCAAAATATAACTGGAAAAGTACCTGCTTTCGAAAAATTGGATTTGCGAGAGAAAGACAAAGTACAAGATTTTTTTAAACGCCACGCTGATATTGAAGGCGTAATTCATTTTGCAGCTTCAAAAGCGGTTGGTGAAAGTGTAGGAAATCCATTGTTGTATTACGAAAACAACATTAATGTTTTAGTGTATATTCTACAAGAGTTGGAGAAAAAGCATACTGCTAATTTGATATTTAGTTCGTCTTGTACTGTTTATGGTCAAGCTGAAAAAATGCCAATTACTGAAGATTCATCGGTTCAAACTGCGATGTCTCCTTATGGTAACACGAAACAAATTGGAGAGGAAATTATAATTGATGCCACAAAAGCATCTAGTATTAATGCTATTTTGTTGCGTTATTTTAATCCAATAGGATCTCATCCTTCAGCTGAAATTGGAGAGTTACCTTTGGGAGTTCCGCAAAATTTGGTGCCATTTATTACGCAAACTGGAATTGGTTTGCGTCAAGAATTATCAGTCTATGGGGATGATTATCCAACACCAGATGGAACAGCGATTCGTGATTATATTCACGTAGTGGATTTGGCGAAAGCCCACGTTATTGCAATGCAACGTTTGTTGAATAAGAAAAATCAAGATAAAGTAGAAACCTTTAATTTAGGGACAGGGACAGGAAGTTCGGTTTTGGAAGTAATTCATGCTTTTGAAAAAGTAAGCGGTCAAAAATTACCGTACAAAATTGTAGCGCGTAGAGAAGGTGACATTACCGAGGCCTACGCCAATACTAATAAAGCGAATACCATTCTGGGATGGAAAGCACAATCTACTCTTGAAGAAGCAATGGCTAGTGCTTGGAAATGGGAACAGAAAATTAGAAGTTAGATCTTTAATTTTTAATTTAAATTAATATAAGTGATCCCAAATGAGCAGTTTGGGATTTTTTGTACATTAGCTAAAAAATAAACCCATGAATCCCAAACAGTCTAAGTCTAAAATAAATAAAGTAGAGGAACCAAGTGTTTCTTATCCTATCTCACCTTTAACTCAAAAAGGAATTAGTACAAAAACTTTTGATTTTGAAAAAGAAATTCAATCTGGATTATCGATTGAATCTGCAAAACAAGAGTCTGTCAAGAGAATTAGGGTATGGTGGGAGAAATAAAAGTATTCATAAGTCCTGCCGTAGTTGATTATTTAGATACTTTAGTGTATCAACTATATAAAAAAGAATATTTCGGATTTTTATCTTCAGCAGAAGAATATGTTATTTCGATATATGAGGCAATTAATTCCAACATTCATTTAAACAATAAATCCAC
>JAGNSF010000164.1 GCA_017988155.1 Flavobacterium sp.
TAGAAGTTTATTTTCATGGAGGAGTAAGTTTTGAACCTTACCGCGAACAATACCAAAAATTACTACCAAAATCCGATTTCAAATACTATGAAATCTACAATGCTTCTGAAGGTTTCTTTGCTATTCAAGATTTGAATGATTCTAGTGATTTACTATTAATGCTTGATTACGGAATTTTTTATGAATTTATTCCAATGGATACTTTTGGAACTCCCAATCAAAAAATAATCCGTTTGGCTGATGTCGAATTATTTAAAAACTATGCTATCGTAATTACTACTAATTCTGGATTATGGCGCTATTTAATTGGAGATACTGTTCGATTTACTTCCTTAAATCCATATAGAATACGTGTTTCGGGTAGAACCAAACATCACATCAACGTTTTTGGTGAAGAGCTAATGGTAGAAAATACCGATCAGGCTATTGCCAAAGCTTGCCAACTCACTCAAACGGAAGTAATAGATTATACAGTTGCACCAATATTTATGGAGGGGAAAGAAAAAGGTGCTCACGAATGGATGATTGAGTTCAAACAAAATCCAAGTGATCTAGCTCAATTTGAAAAAATAGTAGACGATACCTTACAAAGTCTCAACTCCGATTATGAAGCTAAAAGGCACAATAATATGACCTTAAACCCATTAGTTATAAATTTAGCTCGACCTCAACTATTTTATGATTGGCTTAAAGAGCGTGATAAACTAGGCGGCCAACACAAAATTCCAAGATTATCCAATCAAAGAGAATATTTAGATCAATTAAAAGCACTTAATTAAAATAAAATTTATAAATTTGAACCTATCAATCAGATAGTTACTGATAATTTAAAATTACAAACCTTTAAAACCTTATTTACCTAACAAGAAAAAAAATAACTTAACGACCCCATTTCTATGAAAAAAATTGCCCCACTTTTTTTTGTAATTACAACCTTATTTGGTTGTGCAAGCGAAAACGCTCCTACAAAAACAGCCCCACAAGTTTCTACCTCAACTATTTCAAACATTACCTTAAACTCCGCAATTAGTGGAGGAACCATTGCAAGTGATGGAGGTGCCGACATCACATCCAAAGGAGTTGTATGGAATACTACAGCCTCACCCACTATCAGTTCAAACACCAAAACAATTGAAGGAACTGGAACAGGTACTTTTTCAAGTTCATTAACTAATTTAACTCCCTCAACCACTTATTATTTAAGAGCCTATGCCACAAACAGTAGTGGCACTAGTTACGGAAGCGAAATTTCTTTTACTACTAACTCCATAGTGCTACCTGTACTTTCGACTACAGCTATTACCGATATTACTTTTAACTCAGCTGCCTCAGGCGGTTCTATAACAAATGATGGAGGAGGAACAATAACAACAAGAGGAATTGTTTGGAGTACTTCACAAAATCCAACAATTGCATTAGCTACAAAAACGACTAACGGAGCTGGTATTGGCAATTTTTCGAGTACACTAGCTAATTTAAATCCCGAAACGACTTATTATATAAAAGCTTATGCTGCCAATAGTGCTGGAACTGCTTATGGAAATGAGATAGAGTTCAAAACGTTACCTACTGTTAAATCTGGAGTAGGAATTGAATTTGATGCAGATGGAAATATTTATCAAACAGTTGAAATAAATGGTCAAATTTGGTTAACCGAAAATTTAAAAACTACCAAATATTGTAACGGAGACGACATACCAAATGTCAATTTCAGTCAGTGGGGCAATCTTACTTCTGGGGCTTGGACCTACTACGAAAACAGTAGTGAGAATAATGACACCTATGGAAAACTATACAACTGGGAAGTAGCTTCAAGCAATAAAAATGCTTGCCCTTGTGGATGGAGGGTGGCAACAAGAGAAGATTGGACAGCACTGACTAATTTTTTAGGAATTCAAACTGCTGGGAATGAAATAAAAAGTGTTGGAAATATCGAAAATAGTACAGGTCTATGGCATACCTCTATAAACCCTGGTACTAATTCTACTGGATTTAATGCAACTCCTGCCGGATGGGGAGATCCGGCAAGCTCCAACTTTGCTTTCAAAAATTACAAAACTGCCTATTGGTGTTCTAATCCGGTTTCTGGGAATTCTGCCGAAATAATGCAGCTCGATTATAATTATGCTGATTTCTATTTCACTTTAAAAGATAAAAAATCAGCATTATCAATTCGATGTATCAAGAATTAAATGACTGTCTTTGGTATATTAAATCAAAAGCCCGACAAATTTATCTTTGTCGGGCTTTTTAGTTATTTTATTATTGGCTGTTTTTTACTCCTCCATCATATCTATATGTCGGTCGTGATAGCCTAACAAATATAAAACTCCATCTAAACCTAAACTAGAAATCGAAGTAGCTGCATTTTCTTTTACCGTAGGTTTGGCATGGAATGCAATACCTAATCCTGCTAAATTTAGCATTGGTAAATCATTGGCACCATCACCCACAGCAATCGTTTGGTTAATGTGAATTCCTTCTTTTTCAGCAATTGATTGTAAGTATTCGGCTTTCTTTTGACCGTCAACAATTTCACCCAAATATTTACCCGTTAATTTTCCATCTTTGATTTCCAATTGATTCGCATGAACATAATCAATGCCTAACTCCTTTTGCAAATACTCACCAAAATAGGTAAACCCTCCAGATAAAATAGCCGTTTTGTAACCGTAATATTTTAAGGCTCTCATCAAACGATGCGCTCCTTTGGTTATAGGTAAATTAACGGCTACATTATGTAATACTTCTTCGCTCAAACCTTCTAACAAAGCCATGCGCTTTTTGAAGCTTTCTTTAAAGTCAATTTCGCCGTTCATCGCTGATTCGGTAATTGCACGTACTTGTTCCCCTACTCCTGCTAGATCAGCCAACTCATCAATTACTTCGGTTTGAATTAGAGTCGAATCCATATCAAAACAAACCAAACGGCGGTTCCTGCGGTACATATTGTCTTCTTGGAACGAAATATCTACATTTAAAGTTCGGGAAATTTCCATAAAACTTGCTGTCATTGCTGTTTTGTCCTCAATGATACCCGTTACCGATAATTGGACACAGGAACGAGGATATTCTTCTTTCTCTACTACTGAAGTTCTTCCGGTTAATCGAATAATCGAATCAATATTCAAATGTTGATCCGACATAATTTTAGTAACCGCAGCTAATTGTACTGCTGTTAGTTCTTCTCCTAAAATATTGATAATATAACGTTGCTTGATTTGAGCTTTCACCCAATTTTCATAATCAGGAATAGAAATCGGTATAAACTTTACTTTAATTCCTAATTCATAGCCTTTAAATAACAAATCTTTTAATACAGGTCCTGAAGAAGACCCCGCTTTTATTTGGAATAAAATCCCTAACGACAGCGTATCGTGAATGTCGGCCTGACCAATATCCAAAATAACGGCATCATAATTAGCTAATATAGAAGTCAAACCCGCTGTTACACCTGGTTTATCTTGACCGGAAACTTTTAATAAAATTATTTCTTTATCTTCAATGGCCATTTATAGTGTTGTTAGTTAGAATGACAAAAATCGACATTCTATCGCTGATAAAAAAGAATAATGTTGTTTTTTTATATCCTAGTAAACGGTTACAATTCGACATAAAAAAACCTGCTTCAATACAGTAGCAGGTTTCAAATTTATATAGTAACCAAAAATTAGGATGCTATTTCCAAACGCTTCAATAAATTTTTATTCAAGGTTTCTTTAGCATAATCTACATCAATCGCTAATTTTTTATCGTCAGAACTAGGTAGTTCATACATAGCATCGGTTAAAATGGCCTCGCATAACGAACGTAATCCACGAGCACCTAATTTATATTCCAAAGCCTTTTCAACAATAAAGTCTAATGCGCCATCTGTGATAGTGAATTCAACATCATCCATCATAAATAATTTAGCATATTGCTTAATTAAAGCATTTTTAGGTTGGGTCAAAATAGCACGCAATGTTTCTTTATCCAATGGATCCATGTGTGTTAATACAGGCAAACGACCGATAATCTCCGGAATCAAACCAAAATCTTTAATGTCTTTTGGAATAATGTATTGCAACAAATTGTCTTTGTCAATATTGTCTACATTTTTCGAAGTACTATACCCTACTGCTTGACGATTCAAACGTTTTGAAATGATGCGTTCTACTCCATCAAAAGCACCTCCTGCGATGAACAGAATGTTTTGGGTATTCACCTCAACAAATTTTTGATCCGGATGTTTACGACCTCCTTTAGGCGGCACGTTTACGACAGTTCCTTCCAATAATTTCAACAAGGCTTGTTGTACCCCTTCTCCTGAAACATCACGAGTGATAGATGGATTATCGCTTTTGCGAGCAATTTTATCAATCTCATCAATAAATACAATACCTCTTTCGGCTTTAGCCACATCATAATCTGCTGCTTGAAGTAAGC
>JAGNSF010000165.1 GCA_017988155.1 Flavobacterium sp.
CGATTGTGTTTGAGGATTCAGTTGCCGGAATTCAAGCCGCTAATATTGCCGCTATGAAAAGTATCGGAATTGGAGACGCAACCATTTTAAACGAAGCTAAATACAATTTTAAAGACTTCACTTTTATAGACGAAGCCTTTTTAAATTCACTTATAAATAATTAAAAAATTGAACTTGGGACCAATTAACCCATTTTCAAATTTTCAAATTTTCAAATTAAAAAAATGAACCAAGATTATATTAAACCAGACAACTGGTCGATTATTGAAGAAGGATTTGATGTAGAAAGAGTAAAATCATCCGAGAGTCTTTTTAGTATTGGAAACGGTGCTATGGGGCAACGTGCCAATTTTGAAGAAGCCTATTCTGGCGAAACCTTCCAAGGAAGTTATATCGCTGGAATTTACTACCCTGACAAGACCAAAGTGGGTTGGTGGAAAAATGGTTATCCAGAATATTTTGCTAAAGTATTGAACGCACCCAATTGGATTGGAATTGACATTGAAATCAATGGTGAAAATTTAGATTTACACAATTGCACTTCGGTTCGAGATTTCCGTCGTGAATTGAATATGAAAGAAGGTTGGTACCAACGGTCTTTTGAGGCTACTTTGCAAAACGGAACCGAAATTGCGGTCAATGTAAAACGTTTCTTATCTATTGAACTGGACGAAGTGGGAATCATCAATTACGAAATTTCTCCATTGAACAAAGATGCTAAAATTGTTTACAAACCCTACATTGATGCTGGAGTTACCAACGAAGATGCAAACTGGGAAGAAAAATTTTGGGAACCATTAGAGGTAAAAAAAGGTAGTAATGAAGCTTTTGTAACGGCTCAAACGTTCAAAACGCATTTCAAGGCGACTACTTTCATGCACAATAGTATTTGGGCTAATGGAAAAAATGAAAACATTTCGCCAGTTGCTATTGATGCCACTAACGAAAAAATCCAACACAGTTACGAAACCGTAATTGGACAAGGCAAAACTTCAGCGATTCAAAAAATTGGTGGCTACACCGTTTCCATGAATCACGCTAACACACAATCTGCTGCTGAAAATGCAATTAAATTGGCATTAGCCAAAGGATATGATGCCCTTTTAGAAGAGCAAAAAGTAGCTTGGGCTAAAATCTGGGAAATGTCAGACATCACTATCGAAGGTGATGTGAAAGCACAACAAGGAATCCGCTTCAACATTTTCCAATTGAACCAAACTTATTTAGGAAAAGATTCTCGTTTGAATATTGGTCCAAAAGGATTTACCGGAGAAAAATATGGTGGTTCAACGTATTGGGACACCGAAGCCTACTGTATTCCATTTTACATGGCAACCAAAGACCAAGAAGTGGCTCGTAATTTATTGACCTACCGCTACAATCAATTGGACAAAGCGATTGAGAATGCAGCAAAATTAGGTTTTACAAATGGTGCGGCTTTGTATCCAATGGTAACCATGAACGGCGAAGAATGTCACAACGAATGGGAAATTACCTTCGAAGAAATCCACCGAAATGGTGCGATTGCCTTTGCTATTTTTAACTATTATCGTTTTACAGGAGATTACAGTTATATTCCTGAAAAAGGATTGGAAGTGTTGATTGGTATTGCACGTTTTTGGCACCAAAGAGCGACTTTCTCTACTAACCAAAATCAATATGTGATTTTAGGGGTTACAGGTCCTAACGAATACGAAAACAACGTTAATAATAACTTCTACACCAATTATATTGCTAAATGGTGTATTGATTATGCAGCTGAACAAATTCAGAAAGTATCTTTAGAATACCCATCCGATCACAAACGTGTTATCGAAAAAGTAAATTTATCGAATGCCGAATTGCAAGAATGGAAAAAAGTAGCGGACAATATGTACTTTCCAGAATCCAAAGAATTGGGAGTGTACTTACAACAAGACGGTTTCTTGGATAAAGAATTAGTTCGCGTAGCCGATTTGGATAGAAGCCAACGCCCAATCAACCAAAAATGGTCTTGGGACAGAATTTTACGTTCGCCTTACATCAAACAAGCCGATGTATTGCAGTGCTTCTACTTCTTTGAAGATCAATTCTCAAAAGAACAATTGAAAAATAACTTTGAGTTTTACGAGTCGTTTACGGTTCATGAAAGTTCTCTTTCACCATGTGTTCACTCTATTCAAGCGGCTGTTTTGGATAAAATGGATATGGCGTATACTTTCTATTTAAGAACATCCCGTTTGGACTTAGACGATTATAACAAAGAAGTGGAAGAAGGATGTCACATCACTTCTATGGCGGGTACTTGGATGAGTATTGTAGAAGGATTTGGAGGGATGCGTGTTAAAGATAACACCTTACATTTTGCACCAAAAATCCCTAAAGAATGGGAAGGATATTCTTTTAAAATCAATTTCAGAAACCAAATTGTAAAAGTTACCGTGAACCAAAAAGCAACTCAAATTGCTTTGGAAGGAAACACAGCAATTACTGTCGTGGTGAATGGGAAAGCAGTTGCTGTTGAAGCTAATGGTTTAGTGAACATATAACCAAACAAGACTGGATTAAAATCCAGCCTTTGAATATAGGTCGAACCTACGGTTCTCGGGAATAGGCCAAAGTCCCGTAGGAACGACTCTTTGTTTAACAACAGATTTTAATCCGTTGGTTGCCTAGGTAAAAATAAAATCAGTATGAAAAACATCTTCTTTTTAGTACTAACATCCATTGCTTTTGGGCAGGTCCCAAAAGTGAGTACAGGTACTATACAACGACTTGAAAACTTCCAATCCAACTATGTGGATTCGAGAAATATTGATATTTGGCTTCCGGATGGGTATTCTAAAAATCAACAATATGCGGTTTTGTATATGCATGATGGACAAATGCTATTTGATGCTGAAACGACTTGGAATAAACAAGCTTGGGAAGTTGACGCAATAGCTGGGAAAGTGATACAAGAAGAAAAAACTAAACCATTTATTGTGGTTGGTATATGGAATAATGGACAAAAACGGCATCCTGAATATTTTCCGCAAAAGCCATACGAAAGTTTAAGTCCAACCCAAAAAAACACAATAACGGCTCAGTTGCAAAAAGCAGGAAGAACCAAAGAAGTCTTTCAGCCCATTTCTGATTTGTATTTGAAATTTTTAGTGACGGAATTAAAACCCTACATCGACGAACATTTTTCTACTTTAAAAAACAGAGAAAATACTGTAATTGCGGGTTCCAGTATGGGCGGACTAATCTCCATGTATGCAATTTGTGAATATCCCGAAGTTTTTGGTGGAGCAGCTTGTATTTCAACCCATTGGCCGGGAACATTTAGCACTCAGAATAATCCAATTCCTGATGCATTCATAAATTATATGAAAGACCATTTGCCTAACCCAAAAACACATACAATCTATTTTGATTTCGGTAACAAAACATTAGATGCTTTGTACCCCGATTTACAGAAAAAAGTAGATGCATTGATGCAGAAAAAAAGTTTTACCAACGCAAATTGGTCTACCCAATTTTTTGAAGGAAAAGACCATTCTGAGAAATCGTGGGCAGAACGATTACATATTCCTTTGCAATTTTTATTAAAAAAATAAATTTTACTTCTATGAAAAAGTTACTCTTTTTATTATTGACTACAACATTTGCATTTGCTCAAATAGACCGAGTTGAACCTCCTTTTTGGTATGCCGACATGAATCTATCAGAAGTGCAAATTATGTTCTATGGGAAAAATATTGCTCAAAACGAAGTAACAATTTCCAATGGAGTGGTCATTAAAACCATTCAAAAAACTGAAAACCCAAACTATCTTTTTGTAACTATTGATACCAAAAATATAGCGGCGCAAGAACTTATTTTTTCGTTTTCGAAAAATAAAAAAGTGGCTTTTACCCAAAAATATAGTTTGAAATCAAGAAGAAAAGATTCGCGCTTCCGAAAAGGATTTGACAGTTCGGATATGATTTATTTATTGATGCCCGATCGTTTTGCCAATGGTAATCCAAACAATGACAGTACGAAAGAAACCATTGAGAAAGCCAATCGCGCTAATAAAGACGGTCGTCACGGTGGTGATATTGAAGGAATTATCAATAACTTAGATTATATCAAGTCTCTTGGGGCTACTGCTATTTGGCCTACACCGCTTTGCGAAGACAATGACGAAAGAGGGTCCTATCACACCTACGGACAATCTGATGTGTACAAAGTCGATTCCCGTTTTGGAACCAATGAAGATTATGTTCGTTTGAGTGCCGAATTGCACCAACGCGGTATGAAAAACATTATGGATTATGTGACCAATCATTGGGGAGACAAACATTGGATGATGGATGATTTGCCTACTTACGATTGGATTCACCAATTTCCTGGTTTTAAAAAAACCAATTACCGAATGACATCTCAATTTGATCCCAATGCTGCTCAAACAG
>JAGNSF010000015.1 GCA_017988155.1 Flavobacterium sp.
CTTTATTCAAATACACTTTTCCTGCTTGTCCTTTGGCTCCTCCAACAAACACATCCTCGTTTCCATCGCCGTTGACATCTCCAACTGCTAATGAAGGTCCTTCTTGAGATAGCATTTTTGAGATCAAACCTTCATAATCAAAATCAATAAAATCATTTTCTTTGTGGGCTACCCAATTGGATTTCACTTCCTTTAAAAGTGGTGTTGAAACTGTAGTTTTAAAAACATAATCTGAGGTAGCATTGGCAATTGACAAATTAATAGTGGTGTTTGAAGCTACTTTCTTAATGGTTTGTGTTTTGCCATTAGGCCAAATCACTTGTAGGGAGTCAATTTTTTTGGTCCCAATACCAAAAGTCATTACATAATCTATAGACGATTGAAATCCTCTTGACGGAATTAACTCTTGGCGAATAACCTCTTTTCCAGAAAACAATTCCACAACACTTCCCACGGCAAATTTATTTTTAAGATCTCCTTTTAGTTTCACTTTTACAAAATGATTCGCCTTATTTTTTTCGGAATTATTTCGGAATACAAACGATTCCATATTCACATTATTTACAACTAAATCCAAATCACCATCATTGTCCAAATCACCATAAGCGGCACCATTAGAAAAACTTGGAGTATCCAACCCCCAGTTGGTAGCTGAATTGGTAAAGGTTAAATTAGTATTATTTTTAAAAGCATAATTAGGTATCGGAGTACTCGGCATCTTTGCTATAATTGTTTCAATATCTTCTTTTTGACCGGTAACGACCATTTTTTGCATTAATTCATTGGCAAAAAAGTCCATAAAATCTTGGTTGGTCAAATCATGATAAATACCATTACACACATAAATATCTTTGTAACCATCATTATCCATATCAAAAATTAATGCTCCCCAACTCCAATCCGTTTTAGAAACACCAGCAAAATTGGCAATCTCAGTAAAATGAGTTCCGTTGTTAATATGCAATGCATTTGACATGTATTGATTGAAAAAATCCATGTTCAATTTACGGGTCAACAAATCGTAATTTTCAAAACTAGTAGTTGTTTTTAAACGTTCATCCCCTTCAGGAAGCATGTCGGTGGTAAAAATATCCGCCTTCCCATCATTATTGATATCAGCAAGATCGGCACCCATAGAAGCTTGACTAATGTGCGTTGCCCAAGTTTGAATTTGTTCTGAAAAAGTACCGTTTTGATTATTAATGTATAAATAATCTCTTTCATAAAAATCATTAGACACATAAATATCCGGATACAAATCACCATTAACATCCCCAACGGTAACACCAAGACCAAAACCAATTAAACTTCCATAAATTCCAGAAGCCTCACTTACATCAATGAATTTTCCATCATCGTTACGCAATAATTTGTCTCCCCCACCTTTTAAGATATCAGCCACTTTCCAGTCTTTATCACGTAATTCTCTTTTATTGGAATAATTTAATGAACTCACAGGAATAAAACTGTTATTCAAAATGTAACAATCCAAATCCCCATCTTTATCATAATCAAAAAAGGCAGCATGTGTAGTTATTCCTGTATCTGCCAAATTGTATTCTGCTGCTTTTTCAGTAAATGTATTGTTGCCATTGTTTATGTACAATTGACTTTTTCTAATAGCATCAATATTATTACCAGCATCCAAAACATAGATATCTAAAAAACCATCTCCGTTAATATCCACCATAACCACACCAGTAGACCATGCTTTTTTTCCTTGAATTCCTGATTTAACTGAAATATCCTCAAATTTAAAATCGCCTTTGTTTAAATACAATTTATTCGCTCCTTGATTGGAAATTAAAAAGACATCCGCCAAACCATCGTTATTGATGTCCCCAATAGCAGCACCACCCCCGTTATAGAAGTTTCGGTATTTAAAAATGTTCATGTTCTCACCATTCTTAACTTCATTTTTGAAATCAATCCCCGTATGAGAGGCATCCATCAAAGTAAATAACGTATCCGAATTGCCATTGGAACAACTCGTTAAAACAGAAAATAGTATAATAAAAAGTAGGCGGTACAACATAGTTAATTGCTGATTAATTTTAAAACAATTCGAGGCAGCAATTTATGGAAAAAGTAGAATATAAAAAAATTAAAAACTGCTTAATATTGTTGCGTTTGCAAGAGAAATGAAACAAAAAAAGAGCCCTAAAAGGCTCTTCAAAAAATAAGGAGGACATTGCTGTCCTCCTTATCTATTTTTATACAAAACTAGGAAATATTAGTATCCAGGATTTTGTGATAAATTAGAGTTAAATAATGCATCCGCAGGAATTGGATACAATAAGTATTTAGCATCTGAAGCATATGGTTTCAAAGCTCTAGCTCCAAGGAATTTTCCAAAACGAATAGCATCGTTTCTTCTCCATCCTTCCCACCATAATTCACGACCTCTTTCAGCATAAATACCATCTAATGTAGCAGCAGCAGCAGTTACACCTGATCTTGCAGCCAATTGTGACATAATTGTACCAACTGAACCTGACCCACCTCTAGCAATTGCTTCAGCTTTCATTAATAAAGCATCAGAATAACGCATCAAGATCAAATCATTGTCTGGTTTTTCAATGTTATCAGCATCTGGAATGTATTTAATACCACGAACACCTGCAGATTCAAGAGTTGCTCCAGATGTAATCAAAGTTACATCCTTAGTAAACACTAAAGGTTGTCCATCAGGATTTTCTTTAGTCTTGATTCTATCTAAAACTTTAACTGTTCCACCTGTTTTAAACATTTGTCCTTCTAAGAAACCAACACCTCTTCCTAAAGCGTCAACAGTAAATTTATAACCAGGTACAGCGTAGTGCGCACGATTATCAGCAGCATTGAAAGTACTATAATAATCAGCTACAGTAGCAAATCCATTCCATCCGTCTGGAGATTGGTTGTAGTGATTACACATTCTCCATTTAGACTGCATTCCTCCACCGTCTCCATTTTTAATATTTTTAGAAGAAAAAATAATTTCAGATGAAGTATTGTTGTCTGGAGCAAAGTTAGACCAATAGTTAGTAGCTAATGTATTAGTTAATGCATCAACATGTTGTACTACTTTAGTCATATCAGCTGCGTCAAAAGTATAAGGTCCCGCTGCATTAGTAGCAGTATATACACCTTTATTCAAATATACTTTAGCCAATAAGAAATGAGCAGCATCTTTGTTAGCGATACTTGCATCACCAGTAGTTCTAGCAGGTAATGTATTAACAATAGCTTCTAACTCAGAAATGATAAAAGCAGTAGCTTCAGCACGAGTATAAACCTTAGGATCATCTAATTTACTAGATCCAGCAGGTCTGTAAGGTACTTGACCAAACAAATCCACAACATTATACATATACCATGCACGCAAGAAACGAGCTTCTACTACTTGTGAAGCAGTTCCACCGTTTTCAATTACCAAATTACAGTTATAAACATTTGATAACAAAGAGTTCCAAGCATTTTTAACCTCACCATGATCAGGTGCCCAAGTTTGTGTATGGATTTGTCTCCAAACTCCATTATCATCCCAGTCACCACCACGTGTTGGTCCAACCATTGCGTCAGTAGACATTTCATTCAATGCATACACACCACCTTGGCCATTAAAATCTCTTAAACCGTTGTAAGCAGAGGTTAAAACCGCAGTGGTATTAACTACATCTCCTCCTGAGGTATCATTTGATACACCATCTAAGATTTCTTCATCTAAGTTAGTACATCCGATACTAAAAGATACTATACCTAAGTACAATAAACCTTTTATTATATTATTTCTTTTCATTGATATTAGTATTAAAAAGTTACATTAAGACCTAAAGCAATTGCTTTTGAACGTGGGTATGATAAATAATCGATACCCGCAGATGGCACACCGTTAAGTGATTTATCTGTGTTCACCTCAGGATCTAAACCAGAGTAGTTAGTGAACAACAATAAGTTTTGTCCATTCACAAAGAAACGAGCTGATTTAATTTTCAATTTATCCAATCCAGCACCTGTGAAAGTGTAACCAAAAGTTAAGTTACCCATTCTTAAGAAATCTCCTTTTTCTAAGTATTTAGTAGAAGGTGAGTTAGGATCTCCTTGCGCTTGAGTAGAAGTAGCAACACTAGCAGGAACGTTTCTTCCTCCAACGTATGCACCTTTAAAGAAGTACGCATTTGCCGTATTGTTGTACAAATAGTGACCAAAAGCTCCGTAGAATGAAACAGCAGCGTCAAAATTTTTGTAAGTCAAGTTAGTAGAGAAACCTAGGTTCATTTTTGGCAAACCTGTTTTTCCAACTAATTTTTTAGCAGCTAAACCTAATGAAGCATCAGCACCAGCAGCATCAGCATAAACTGAAGCACCAGCAGCATCATATCCTCTCCACTCATACATATAGTAGCTATAAATTGGCTCATTATTAGTTACAACTTGCGCATAAGCTCCAGTTAAACCTTGACCGTGTAAAGCACCTGCTTGAATAAATCCAGCAAAGTTTTCAATTTTGTTAGACAAGAATGATGCATTTGCAGCAATATCCCAAGTCAATTTATCAGAATCAATCAATTTGTAGTTTGCACTTACCTCAATACCATTGTTGATTAAGTTTCCAGGTAAGTTAACAAAACGTGGAGACGGTGGACCTGGTTGAGTAGCCGCAGAAGGTACTGGGAAGATTAAATCTTGAGTATCTCTTTGGAAATAATCAACAGAACCTGTTAATCTATTGTTCAACAAACCGAAATCAATACCTGCACCGTAAGATGTAGTAGTTTCCCATTTCAAATCTGAGTTGTCATTAGTATCAACATTAAAAGTACCGTTAAGGCCGTATGAAGCACGAGCAATAGCAGAATTCACAGCAAATTCTTGATTTCCTGTTACACCAAAGTTAGTTCTAACTTTCAAGTTGTTTAACAATCCTGCTTTATCTTCAAATACTTTGTATCCAACCCCAACAGATGGGAAAGAACCGTATTTGTTATTTTCACCTAATTTAGTAGAACCATCCACACGAAGTGTAGCTGTTACTAATAAATTTTTGTACAATGTAGCATTTACTCTTGTAAAGTAAGATTGCAATTCAACACGGTTTCTAAATGAAGAAGCACGGTATTCATTTTGCAAACCACCTTCAATATTGTCAATTAAGTTAGTTTGTTTTGGACTAAAACCTTTTGCAGAAACATCACTTCCACTTGCAGTATAATCATAGTAAGAATACCCTAACAATGCATCAAATTGGAAATTATCGTTTATTGTTTTGTTGTAGTTCAAAGTATGCTCAAATGTTCTGTTTAATTTCTCAACAGTTGAAATACCAGCTTGTCCAAATTTAGCAGAAGTAGCTCCTGGAGCAGTAGCTTGAGCTACGTTTTGGATATCAATACCTGGAGATAATTGGAATTTTCTATTAGAATTAGAAGTTTCAACACCTACTAAAAATTGATAGTTTAAGTTGTCATTGACTTTTAAAGTAGATTTAACACTTGCCAATAATTTTTGAGTATTAGCATAATCTGTATAAGCATCAGACAATTGAGCTGGGTTAATGTAAGTGTTACTCACTACATTATAAGAACCATCAGCATTGTATAATTTGTTTGTCGGGTTCCAGTAAATTGCAGTTCCCATTAAGTTACCAATATAACCAGCACTATTTGAAATCAAAGCTGATTGGTCTCTTAGACTAGAGTAGTTCACTTTAGTATCAATTTTCAAAGCTCCACCAAAGAAGTCATTTGAATTATTGAAAGCAATTGTGTATTTATCTAAACCTGTTTTGTTAACAATACCTTCTGTATTAGAAGCACCAACAGATAAACGAGTTGATGAATTTTCAGTAGATTTTGTAAAAGCTACATCATGATTAGAAGAAAAAGCATTTCTTAAAATTTCTTTTTCCCAGTTGTAACCAGAAGCTCCATTATCTGGACCTCCGTTTTTAACGAAATCAGCAGAGTTCATTAATTTCAAGTTACTAGCTAAAGAACTGAAAGTAAATGAATTTGAATACGTCAACTGAGCTTCTTTAGATTTAGATTTTTTAGTAGTAATAACAATTACACCATTTGCTCCACGAGAACCATAGATAGCAGTAGAAGACGCATCTTTAAGAATTGTCATACTTTCGATATCATTTTGGTTGATGAAGTTCAATGGGTTTCTTGCAGAAGAACCACCTAAACCAATATCACTACCACCTGCAGTAATGTCTCCACCATCCAATGGCACACCATCCACTACAATAAGAGGACCGTTTCCTGAACGAATAGAAGAGTTACCACGGATTCTGATACTAGCACCAGCTCCTGGCTCACCACTTGCAGAAGTTACTTGAACCCCTGAAACTTTACCTCTCAACAAATCTGCTGGAGATGGTGCACCTACGTTGTCAAAGCTTTTTGAGCTTAATTGATCAACTGCTCCGGTAGCATCTTTTTTCTTCACAGAACCGTAACCGATAACGACTACTTCTTTTAATTCTGCTGAATCTTCTTTTAAAGTAACTTTCACATTACTTTTTCCTGCTACATTTACTTCTTGAGATTTAAGCCCAATGTAACTAAAAACTAAAACTGCGTTTGAGCCAACATTCTTGATTGTAAATTTACCATCAAAATCTGTTTGTGCTCCTTTTGTCGTTCCTTTTACTAACACAGAAGCCCCTGGAAGAGGTCCGCTAGCATCGGATACGGTACCTGACACATCTTGCGAGTATGTCAAACTTGTACATAGCATGGTTAAGAAAACCATCAAGCCTTTAAGTAGACTATTTTTCATACGTAATAAATAAGTTGGTTAATAAATGGTTTGTTTTAAATATTGAACCAAACATACTATTAATTTTATGAAAATATTAAGAAAAAGTGAACTATATCGTTTTCGGAGTATCGAAAACGTTTTCGATTTAAAAATTAATAATTTAAAAAAACAGTAGTAAAAATAGGGTTTGTATAAAAAAATATCATAAAAAAAATAGATAACGTAGTTATTCATTAGATATATTAAGTAATTGATGACATATTCATATTGAAATACTTATAATTTAAAAAATATTACGAATAATGTAAAAAGAGTAAATTCTTACTTTTTAAAAATGGTTTTGTGGCAAAAAAGTTGGGAAAAGTATTTTTTCCTCGAAATAAATTCAGGTAAACCATAAATTAGATTAAAAAAAAGGTTCGACAACGTTTTCGGAAAAAATCTATACCTTAATATATACCCTTAGCAATCAATTCATAAAAAGAATGCTATTTTTAACAATTCAAAAAAACAAGATGAAACAAAAACTAAATAAATTAATAGTCGCTGGATTAATTGCAAACTCTCTATTTACTACTGTTTGTCAAGCTCAAGAAAAGAATTCAATTTCAATTTCATCAAAAGAATTGATTTCGGTAGATGCAAATCAATATTACAAAGAACCATTTCGACCGCAATTTCATTTTTCTCCTGAAAAAAAATGGATGAACGATCCTAATGGTATGTTATACTATAAAGGAACTTATCATTTGTTTTACCAATATTACCCTGAAGACATTGTTTGGGGTCCCATGCATTGGGGCCATGCAACCAGTTCTGATTTGATTCATTGGCAGCACCAAAAAATCGCTTTGTATCCAGATGAATTGGGTTATATATTTTCAGGAAGTGTCGTGATGGATGTAAACAACACTTCAGGTCTTGGCACAAAAGAAAATCCTCCAATGATTGCTATTTTCACTTATCACAATATGGAATTTGAAAAGGCAGGTAAAATCAATATGCAAACCCAGGGATTGGCTTACAGTTTAGACGAAGGGCAAACTTGGAAAAAATACGAAGCTAACCCAATCATCAATAATTTTAATTTGCGTGATTTTAGAGATCCAAAGGCGTTTTGGAACGGAGATACAAAAAAATGGAACTTAGTTTTAGTCGCAGGAGATCGAGCACAGATTTACACTTCTGACAATTTGCTGCAATGGAAACTAGAAAGTGAATTTGGACAAAATAATGGTGCTCATGGTGGAGTTTGGGAATGCCCAGACCTATTTAAACTAAAAACTGAGAATAATCAAGAAGAAAAATGGGTGCTTTTAGTTAGTATCAATCCAGGAGCTCCAAGTGGCGGTTCAGCTACACAATACTTTATTGGTGATTTTGACGGAAAAACATTTACAACATCTCAAAAAGACACCAAATGGGTAGATAATGGTACCGACAATTACGCAGGCGTAACTTACAACGATACTCCCAATGGCGAACGTGTTTTTTTAGGCTGGATGAGTAATTGGAATTATGCTCGAAACACACCGACTACCAATTGGAGAAGTGCTATGACTTTGCCAAGAACACTATCATTATCAAAAATTAAAGGTGATTATGTATTGCAAAACAAACCAGTTACCCAATTTGACCAACAACTAACTACAGCATTCTCAAAAGAAAAAATCGAAATTAAAAAAGGAAGTGAAAAAACTTTGAATTACTCTAATTTCAATCAATCACAAATCCAATTTAAGGCAGAAAACAAAAACCTGAAATTAGTTTTTTCGAATGAAGTAAATGATGCTCTGACACTTAATTACGACGCCCAAAAACAACAATTTTCTATTGACAGACGTCATTCTGGAAAAGTGAATTTCGAGAAAAGTTTTGGCGAAAAAATTCACACAACTCCTACGTCAAATTTAAATACAAAAATAATTGATTTTCAAATTATCCTAGACTGGTCTTCTATTGAAATTTTCTTAAACGGAGGAGTGTACTCGTTTACAGAACAAATTTTTCCGAATCGACCTTATACAAAACTAACCATTCAGTCTGACGACAATCAAGAAATAAAAAATATAAATATCCAATCTGTAATAGGCATTTGGTAATTTGTATTTTTCAAATCAAAATTAACTTAACCAAAAAACTAAAAAATGAATAACAAAAAAATTCTTTACTGGTCCATTGTAGTAGCCTTAGCAGGATTCTTATTCGGTTTTGACACCGTTGTAATTTCAGGTGCCGACAAACAATTGCAACAATTATGGGGATCATCCGATTTATATCACGGATTGATCGTGATGTCTTCCGCATTATGGGGGACCGTTATTGGTGCTTTATTTGGCTCCTATCCAACCAATAGTTTAGGTAGAAAAAAGACGTTAATTATCATTGGGCTTTTATTCTTCATTTCTGCGCTAGGAACAGCATTAGCTAATGATTCCATTATTTTCTCCATTTTTCGATTCCTTGGTGGTATAGGAATTGGAGCTTCTACAATAGCAGCACCGACCTATGTGTCTGAAATCGCACCCGCTAAAGATCGTGGAAAATTAGTGGCATTATACCAATTCAATATCGTTTTTGGGATTCTAATTGCCTTTACTTCTAATTTTTATTTGCAAGATATTGGCGAAAATTCTTGGCGATGGATGCTTGGAATTCAAGCATTTCCAGCTTTTGTGTACACACTTTTAGTGTTTGGAATTCCTGAAAGCCCACGTTGGATTTTTGAACACAAAAAAGACAGATTGCAAGCCCTATCTATCTTAAAACAAATTAATTCTGATGCACAAGCTGAAGAAGAAATGGCTGCCATTGAAAAAGAAACTGAGCAAGAAGTTAAAAACGAATCTATTTTTATGAAAAAATACAGAAAACCATTGTTATTGGCTTTTTTCATTGCCTTTTTCAATCAACTTTCTGGAATTAACGCCTTTTTATATTATGCGCCACGTATTTTTGAATTAGCCGGATTAGAAAAATCAGCTTCTTTCTTAAGCAGTATCGGAATTGGAGTTATCAACTTATTGTTTACCATGATTGGAATTTCATTAATTGACAAATATGGTCGCAAAACATTAATGTATCTGGGGTCTGTAGGTTACATCATTTCATTAGGGTTAGTGACAACAGCTTTTTATTTTGAATGGAAAGGCATGGCTGTTCCATTATTTTTCTTTTTGTTTATCGCATCTCACGCTATCGGACAAGGAGCTGTTATCTGGGTATTCATCTCCGAATTATTTCCTAATAAATTAAGAGCTGCAGGAACTTCTTTCGGAACTTCAGTACACTGGGTTTTAGCTGCTTTAATTCCATCGTTTATCCCATTTTTGTTTAAAGAAATCGGAACAACCACCGTATTTGCAATTTTCTGCATCATGATGGTTTTCCAATTGCTTTGGGTATTCTTCAAAATGCCTGAAACAAAAGGTAGAACATTAGAAGAATTATCAGAAAGTTTATCAAATAACGAATAACTATGGCTACAAAAATTGCTTGTTTTGGTGAAGTCTTATTTGATGTTTTTCCAACACATAGAAAAATTGGAGGAGCGCCCTTAAATGTTGGTCTCCGAATGGCTTCACTTGGAATTGAAACCCAAATTATTAGTCGTATTGGCGAAGATGAAATAGGAACAGAATTACTCGATTTTGTAACTCAAAATGGAGTACGTACAGATTCAATTCAATCTGATAAGAACTTTGCAACTGGTGAAGTTGTAGTGAAATTAGACGATAAAGGTTCGGCTTCTTACACTATCAATTATCCTGTAGCTTGGGACAAAATCGAAGCTACCCCTGAAGCGCATAAAATGGTAGCTTCTGCAGATGCACTCGTTTTTGGTAGTTTGGTTTGTCGTGATACAACTTCGTATCAAAGCTTATTAACACTTTTAAATTCAGCAAAATATAAAATATTTGACGTGAATTTGAGAGCGCCATTTTATACCAAAGAATTACTTTCAGACTTGATGAACAAAGCTGATTTTATCAAATTTAATGATGACGAATTGTATGAAATCAGCGCCTATTTAGGTTCTCCTTTTCATTCTTTGGAACAAAACATGCAGTTTATTGCCGAGAAAACCAACACCCAACATATTTGTGTCACCAAAGGGAGTCATGGAGCAGTTTTAATGTACAACAACCAATTATTTTACAATAGCGGATACAAAATAAACGTAGCAGATACAGTAGGCGCTGGTGATTCATTTTTGGCTGGATTGTTAACCCAATTATTGACAGGAATTGACCCTCAAAAAGCCATTAATTTTGCCTGTGCTTTAGGTGCTTTAGTGGCACAAGAAGAAGGGGCAAATCCAAAAATATCACAAGAAGCTATTGCTGAATTTATGCAAATTTAAAAACATGGATTTAAAAATCAACCACATTCAACACATTGGAATTCCTGTTTCCAATATTGAAAAATCGATTGCTTTTTATGAACAATTCGGTTTTGAAAATGTAATGCAATCAACCTTTGAAATTCAAGGTGAAAAAGGCGGAATTGTAGCCATGATGGAACGAGACAGTATGATTTTAGAATTGTATCAAATGCCTGCCTCTCATTTATCTGAAATAACAAAAAGAAAAGACGGTCATATTGACCACATTGCCTTTGATGTTGACGATATAGATTTGGCATTTGCAACTATAAAAGAAAACCATTTTACCATTCTCGAGAAAGAACCAGTTTTCCTAAATTTTTGGAACAAAGGATGTAAATATTTCAATGTTCTAGGACCTGATGGTGAACGTTTAGAATTCAACGAAATAATTAAATAACTATAAACCACAACTTAATTTTACCCACATGAAATCGCCATTTAAAATTCGTTTGCGAAAGCAAACACCAATAACAAAGGCGATAACATATATGACCGCTAACAAATAAATTTTACATATATGAAAAAGAATCAAATGCTTTTGATTGCCTTACTCTTTTCTTCTTTTATGAGTATAACAGCACAAGAAAACAAAACAACAATCTTAAAAAATGGTGATGCCAAATGGTGGAAAGAAGCCGTCATTTACCAAATTTATCCTCGCAGTTTTAAAGACAGTGATGGAGATGGAATTGGAGATATTAAAGGAATTATCTCCAAATTAGACTACTTGAAAAGTTTAGGAATAGATGCGGTTTGGCTTAGTCCAATTTACGATTCTCCTAACGATGATAATGGATATGACATTAGCAATTACAGAGAAATCTTAAAGGATTTTGGAACCATGGCTGATTTTGATCTTTTACTGCAAGAAATGCACAAAAGAAACATTAAATTAATCATGGATATGGTGGTAAATCACAGTAGTGATGAACACGATTGGTTCAAACAATCCAAAAGCTCAAGAGACAATAAATACCGTGATTATTACTATTGGTGGCCTGCTGAAAAAGGGACTCCGCCTTACCGTTGGAGCTTTTTTGATGTCAATAGTAACGCTTGGAAATACGATGCAACAACCAACGCCTATTATTTGCATTATTTCTCTCAAAAACAACCCGATTTAAATTGGAACAACCCTTCTCTTCGTAAAGAAATTTACGATACAATGACATTTTGGTTAAACAAAGGAATCGACGGTTTTAGAATGGATGCTTTTCAATTCATTTCTAAAGATGATTCTTTTCCTGAACTACCTAAAGAAATTGTAAATAACACGCTTGAGATTATTAAATTTTATGGCAATGGACCAAAGCTACACGAACACATTCAAGAGATGAATCGTGAAGTATTGAGTAAATTCCCGAATGCCATGTCAGTTTCTGAAGGTGCTGGAGATTCACCAGAAGCAGCCATGAAATTTGTTGACCCTGATCGAAAAGAATTGAACCTAGCGTATCATTTTGAAAGTGTGGACATTGGAAATCATGTACGCGAATTTGGATTAGTAAAATACAAAGACATTTTCTCTAGATATGATAAAGTATTTAAAGACAAAGGATGGCTATCTATTTTTGTATCCAATCATGATCAACCAAGAATGGTGAGTAAATTTGGAAATGATACACCTCAATTTAGAGCTGTTTCTTCTAAAATGCTTTCTACTTTCGTCATGACGATGAGAGGAACTCCATACAACTTCAATGGAGATGAAATTGGTATGGTAAATATTCGCTTTGACAATATTGAAGATTATAATGATGTTGATACTCGAAACAAATACGAACAGCTTAAAAATGCTGGAGGTGATTTGAAAGCATTTTTGGAAAACAAAAAACAAACCTCCAGAGAAAATGGAAGAACTCCTATTCAATGGAATGCTACTGCCAATGGAGGGTTTACAACAGGTAAGCCTTGGTTAAAAGTAAATCCAAACTATATTAATATCAATGCCGAGGCACAAGAAAAAGATCCAAATTCAGTATTGAATTACTACAGAAAATTAGTCAAAGTACGTAAAGCAAGTCCTGTTTTACAGTACGGAAAATACACGCTGCTAGACAAAGATAATCCTAATGTATTTTCATACACTCGAGAACTTAACGGGAAAAAAGTACTGATTTTATTGAACTTTACCGAGAAAGATGCTACCTATGATGTAGGATTTTCAACCAAAAATTCTTCGCTGATTTTAGGTAATTATCCTAAATCAAAATCGGGCAAATCAAACAGTTTACGTCCATATGAGTCGATAATTCTGGAACTAAAATAATCCATTTAGGAATAAGCTTGAATGCGGTTTCAATAGATTTGAAACCGCATTTTTTTATGCATTACTAAAGATGAAAATATAACATATTCTATACTATTTGTAAATAGTAAACAAAATAAAACCATTTTTTCAAAAAAATGAATACCTTGGCCTTTGTATCAGTTTAACTAATAATTTTAAACCAATTCACAAATTGATATTTTATTCATTTGTTTCCAAATCAAAAGTCAATGAAAAACATCACTCTTAAAGAAATTGCATCTACCCTAGGAATTTCCATAACGACTGTTTCCAAAGCCTTAAAAAATTATCCTGATGTAAGTGAAAAAACTAAAAAAGCAGTCAAAGAATTGGCTGATAATTTGAATTATACACCCAACAGTTTTGCCGTCAATTTAAGAACAAAAGAATCGAAAACTATTGGTTTAATAATTCCTGAAGTTACCCACCACTTTTTTGCTAACATCATCAAAGCAATAATTGATGCCGCCGAAAAAAATGGCTATTTAGTTATAATTTTACAATCTAATGAGAGCCTTGAATTAGAAAAAAAACAAGTAGAGCTATTAATCAATAAAAGGGTAGATGGGATATTAATTTCGTTATCAAACGAATCGAATAATGATTCCCATATTCAAGAGATTATAAACAGAAATATTCCCTTAGTAATGTTTGATAAAATAGCGAAGTTGTCAAACTGTTCCAAAGTAGTTATTGACGATCAAAAAGCAGGATTTGATGCAACACAACATTTAATTGACAAAGGGTGTAAAAAAATAGCACACATTCGTGGCCCTTTAAATCCACAAAACTCTATTGATCGCTATTTAGGTTATAAAAAAGCGTTAGAAAAGAATAATATACCATTTGATTCTAAACTGGTATATACTTGTGATAAAGTTACCTACGAAGAAGGAAAAGAGTATACCAAACAATTACTTGAAGAACACCCAGATGTTGATGGCCTTTTTGCGATTACCGACTTAGTAGCTGTTGGTGCAGTTGTTTATTGTAACGAGAAAAACATTGAGATCCCAAAAAACCTTAAAATCATAGGATTTAGTAATTGGTTTATGTCGCAAATAATTAAGCCGAATTTAAGTACCGTTGAACAACCGAGTTATGAAATGGGTACAGCAGCATTTGAGCTTTTATTAGAAGAAATGCTTTGTAGAAAAGACGGATTTCCATTTACACCAAAATCCATCGAATTAAATACCCAGATTATAAGTAGAGAAACCACTTAGAGCATTTCTCTATTTGATAAAATCAATATTGCGGTTCAGACCTTCCCATTTTGTTCTTTTTAGTGGCGAATCTTTGAAGACTTTTTGAAAAGTTTCGGTTGTAATTTCCTCCCATTCTTTTTTAGAAAATGAAAGCAGTTCAGCATTAGCTTGAAATAATGGTTCGTTATGTGACTTTGAAAATCGGTTCCAAGGACAAACATCTTGACATACATCACAACCAAAAGCCCAATCATCAAACTTCCCTTTCATATCTTGAGGTAAACTGTCTTTTAATTCGATGGTATAATAAGAAATACATTTACTACCATCTACTTGGTAAGGTGCAATAATTGCTTGAGTTGGACAAGCATCCAAACAAGCGGTACAATTACCACAATGATCAGTTGTTGCAAAATCATATTCCAATTCCAAATCAACAATTAATTCTGCAATAAAATAAAAAGAGCCCACTTTTTGGGTGATGAGATTACTGTTTTTACCAATCCACCCTAACCCACTTTTAGCAGCCCATGCTTTATCTAAAACAGGTGCTGAATCAACAAAAGCGCGCCCTGAAACTTCTCCTATGTGATCTTGAATAGATTCTAGTAATTCTTTTAGCTTCTCTTTGATTACAAAATGATAATCTTGTCCGTATGCATATTTGGAAATTTTATAGGTATCGTCTTTTTGTAACTCAGAAGGATAGTAATTGAGTAAAAGCGAAATGACACTTTTGGCACCATCTACCAATAAAGTAGGATCCAAACGTTTATCAAAATGGTTTTCCATGTAAGCCATCTGACCATGACGATTGTTATTTAGCCAATTTTCGAGTCGTGGCGCTTCTTTTTCTAAAAAACCGACCTTGGATATACCGCAGGACAAAAAACCAAGGCGTTGCGCCTCTAATTTGATGAATTGCGAATATTTTGATTGAGTAGAAATAAAAATAGAATTAAAACAATCCGCCTTGAATATTGGTTTTCAACTTTCCTAAGTGCTTATAAGCTTTGTCGGTTACTTCACGACCGCGTGGAGTTCGCATAATAAATCCTTCTTGAATTAAGAAAGGTTCATATACTTCTTCAATGGTTTCACTACTTTCTGAAACCGCTGTTGCAAGGGTAGTAAGACCCACAGGACCACCTTTAAATTTATCGATAATTGTATTTAGAATTTTATTGTCCATTTCATCCAAGCCATGCGCGTCGACATTAAGCGCTTTTAAGGCATATCTAGCAATTTCTATGTCAATTGTGCCATTACCTTTAATTTGCGCAAAATCACGGACTCTACGTAGCAATGCATTCGCTATACGAGGTGTTCCTCTACTTCTACCTGCAATTTCAATTGCAGCTTCAAGATCAATAGGCATTTTTAAAATACTAGCACTACGTTCAATAATGGTAGTTAAAAGTTCTGTGGTGTAATATTGTAAACGAGAGGAGAT
>JAGNSF010000166.1 GCA_017988155.1 Flavobacterium sp.
AAAAAACGTCGTGCTTTTTATGAAAGTCAGTTGGGAACTGAAAGAACCGTTTTGTTTGAAACAGAAAATAAAGAAGGTTACATTCACGGATTTACTGAAAATTATGTCAAAGTGAAAGCGCCTTGGAATCCCGAATTAGCCAATACATTACAAAAAATTCAGTTGACGCATATTGACGAAGACGGCATTGTTCGAGTTCAGTTTGTGGAAGTTTTAGCCTAATTATAATCAAAAGGCAACAGCCTTTTAAATATACTCAAATCTACTTTGAAATTAGCAACGTATACCAAAGAGTTTTCTTATAATATTAAATTAGCCTATCCCGTTATTTTGGGAATGTTAGGTCATACCTTGATTGGAATCGTAGATAATTTTATGGTGGGTAATTTAGGTTCTACTGAATTGGCTGCGGTTTCTTTAGGCAACAGCTTTATTTTTATTGCGTTGTCTTTAGGAATAGGATTTTCGACTGCCATTACACCGTTAATTTCTGAGGCTGATGCCGAAAAAGACGATAAAAAAATCAGAACTACTTTTCATCACGGCTTGTTGCTATGTACTGTTTTAGGGGTGTTTTTATTTATTGTGACGGTTTTATCTAAACAATTAATGTACTTGATGCACCAACCTAAAATTGTTGCTGATATGGCATCACCTTATATTGATTGGGTGGCTTTTTCATTGATTCCAGTGATTATGTACCAAGGCTACAAGCAATTTGCTGATGGTTTGTCTGAAACCAAATATTCTATGTATGCTATTTTACTGGCAAACGTAGTACATATCATTTTTAACTACGTATTGATTTATGGTTTTTGGATTTTTCCTAAAATGGGTGTTTTAGGTGCTGCTTTAGGAACCGTTATTTCCCGAATTATGATGGTGGTTTTTCTTCATCTGCTGTTGCGACATAATGAAAAATTCAGCAATTATTTCAAGCATTTTAGTTTTAGAGAAATTAAAAAATCGATGTTGCGAAAAATTATTGATTTGGGATTGCCTTCAGCTATGCAAATGTTGTTTGAAGTAACTTTGTTTACGGCTGCGATTTGGCTTTCTGGTTCTTTGGGAAAAAATAGTCAGGCGGCTAACCAAATTGCATTGACTTTAGCTTCCTCTACATTTATGGTGGCAATGGGATTGAGTGTTACAGCCATGATTCGGGTAAGTCATAGTAAAGGAATGGCTGATTTTAAAAACATGATTGTTGTAGCCCGTTCCATCTTTTTATTAGCGATTATTTTGGAAACGATTTTCGGAGTTTTATTCGTTGTTTTCCATAATTACTTACCGCATTTGTTTTTAAATATGAGCGATTCAACTCAATTGTTAGACAATCAAGAAATTATATTAATTACGTCTCAGTTACTTTTAGTAGCAGCGGTTTTCCAATTGTCAGACGGAATTCAAGTGGTTGTTTTGGGTGCATTGCGTGGATTGCAAGATGTAAAAATCCCAATGTATATTACTTTTGTGGCGTATTGGTTGATTGGTTTTCCTATTTCTTTCTATTTAGGAAAATATACAGAACTGAAAGCGGTTGGAATTTGGATTGGACTTTTAGCAGGATTGTCAGCGGCAGCTTTATTTTTGTATATTCGCTTTGCGAGAATATCAAAGCGATTGGTTATTGAAAACGAAAATTAAAATTGTAACGAGTACGTTTAATTTTTTAGCAACATTCATAATTATTAACTTTCCTAAATCTGAACAACATGATTGTATTTATTATCTTCGGAGTTATCTTGTTATTGCTGAGTTTTTCGTTGAAAAACAGCACCAATCCTTTTTCTAAATTTTCGAATTCTATTAAAATCGTCGGCTTTTTGTTAATTGCTTTGGGCATTTTTTCTTCTATGTTCAAACAAATTGACGCAGGAAAAGTAGGCGTAAAATCGTTGTATGGAAATGTCGAGCCAGATATTTTAGAAAGTGGATTACATATTATCAATCCTCTTTTGGATATTACGGATTTTGATATTCAAACCCAAAATTATACCATGTCCGCCATTCATGACGAAGGTTCTAAAGATGGGGATGATGCTATTCGAGTATTGTCTAATGACGGATTGGAAGTAGTTATTGATTTAACCGTTTTATATAGAATTTCGCCAGAATTGGCTCCAAAAATTTTCAAGCAAATTGGGGTTGATTATGCGGATAAAATTGTTCGTCCCGTAACTCGAACTCGTATTCGTGACAATGCTGTTTATTATGATGCAGTAGCCTTATATTCGACCAAACGAAATGAATTTCAGCAACGTATCTTTAAAACTATTGAAGCCGATTTTAAAAGTAGAGGTTTGATTTTAGAACAGTTATTGATTCGAAATATCAATTTGCCTACTTCAGTTAAAACTACCATTGAAAGTAAGATTAATGCCGAACAAGAAGCCCAAAAAATGACGTTTATTTTGCAAAAAGAAAAGCAAGAAGCAGAGCGAAAACGAGTAGAAGCACAAGGTATTGCTGATTATCAAAGAATTATTTCAACCGGTTTGTCAGACAAACAATTGCAATACGAACAAATTAAAGCACAAAAAGAATTAGCGGCTTCGCCCAATACCAAAATCATTTTCATGAACGGCAAAGGCAATGCACCTGTTATTCTTTCGGATAAATAGATTTTAAGTTAATTGGCTTATAGGGTAATAGTTTATCGGTTTGACTCAGTAAATTAATATTTTATAACAATCTCAAAAAAAGATAGATAAGCAAGTGAAAAAACTTTTAAAATATTCAAAAATTTTACATTGGATGACATTTTTATGTTTGTGTCTGCCTTTTTTTTATATTGGCTGTGAAAAAAAAGAAGTTGTACCTGCTGTCGCTGTCGAAGAAATTCAACCAATTAAAGTTGATTCAACATTTGACAATCATGAAAAAGTTGATAAAGAAAGTATAACTAGTAAGGCTACGGATAAAACTCAGAATTCAGTTGACAATGTAGTATCAGAAATTGAGAATAATGAAAAAACACTTTCTGAAATACTTTCTCAGGAGTATACCTTTTTGCAACCGATTCTTGTTTCAAAGAAAAATACATTTTCAGGATTGGCAATGCTAATAGACTGCGGTAGTTATATTTTCTTTTTTAGCATTTTTCTATTTTTCATATTTTCAATTTTAAGTTTGACAATAAAATACCTTGAATCTAACGCAACAAAAATAATTGTTCTTTTAAACGTTTTGTCGCTGTTTTTCCTTGTCATTTCAAGACCATTTGGACTTTTTGACAATAAACTTTGGGGATTGTGGATTACGATTATTTCATTTTCGTCTGTAACAATTCTTGATATTTACATTTTGACAAAGCATTATCAGAATAAGGAAATAGACTGAGTGTAACCATTACCAAAACAGATTTTGGTAATGGTTTGATGGAAAATTTGGTAGATTTATAAATCTGAGTTATTATTTAATATAATTATAAACTCGATTTAGTACTAGAAAAATATAATAAATAAAAAAACAATAGATTAAACACAAAAATATGGAATTACCAAAATTTTTATTAGGTGACAATACCGATTTTCCAGATGATATTTTCATCATCCATTTAGATTACCCTCGTTTCATCATTAATTTGAAAGACGATGAAGTGGAATTTATGGAAGAAGCAGAAGACTTAGATGAAGCAGAACTGAATGCTGAAATGGAAGCTTTAATTGTTGAAGCCAACGAATTTTATGACCGAGAAATTGGTCGATACGAAGAATAAACTATTTTTTAAAATACTTTTCCAACAATAAACTAGCGGCTGCAAAGGGTGAAATTTCATCATTTTGCACCGCTTTTTTAGTAGAATCAAGTAATTGTTGAATAGCTGAACTGCTGTAAAAATTAGATTTTAGTTGGTCGTTAATGGTTTCTAACATCCAAAACTGATTTTGTTCTTTTCGTTTTTGAAAGAAATACGAATTAGTTTGAGTCAAGCTTAGAAATTCTGTAATAGTCTTCCAAACTTCGCCAATTCCTTCAGAAGTAAGGGCGCTACAAGTAGCTGTTGTAGGTGTCCAACCTGATTTTTTTGCAGGAAATAGATGCAAAGCTCTATTGAATTCGACTTTGGCAAATTGTGCTTTTTTGATATTGTCTCCGTCGGCTTTGTTGATGACAATAGCATCAGCCATTTCCATAATACCGCGTTTAATACCTTGAAGTTCATCACCAGCTCCCGCAATTTTTAAGAGTAAAAAGAAATCGACCATACTATGAACTGCCGTTTCGCTTTGTCCTACACCGACAGTTTCAATGATAATCGTGTCAAAACCTGCAGCTTCGCAAAGTGTTATTGTTTCACGAGTTTTTCTAGCTACTCCTCCCAGAGTTTCTCCAGATGCCGAGGGACGTATAAAAGCGTTAGGATCTTTGACTAATTCTTCCATTCGGGTTTTATCTCC
>JAGNSF010000167.1 GCA_017988155.1 Flavobacterium sp.
AATTCCTAATTTAAAATCAGAAGAAAAATAATTCATTTGTTTTCTCTTTTACTTCAATTGCCGGGCTTTTGTAGCCTAGCTGTGCAAAGATACTTAGTCCGTTGATAATTAACAATTGATAATGGATAATTCGTAGTTGTAAATGTACAAATTACCCGTATTTTATAGATAGTCCAATCCGAATTCAGTATATTTGCTCTTTGTTTTTAAATAAAAATAATGATTCAATTACACGACAAGCAATTTGTGCCATTTATTTCTGCTAAAGAAATTGATTTTGCGATTACCAAAATGGTAACTCAGATAACGGCTGATTTTTCTAGTGAAACTCCCGTTTTTATTGGAGTTTTGAATGGTGCTTTTATGGTAGTTTCTGATTTATTGAAACGCTATACTTCGCCTTGTGAAGTTAGTTTTATCAAAATGGCTTCTTATGAAGGTACTTCTTCTACGGAAAATGTGAAACAATTACTTGGTTTGAATCAAGATTTATCCGGAAGAACAGTAATTGTAATTGAAGATATTGTGGACACAGGCAATACTTTGGTAGCTTTAAGGGCTTTATTCGAAAAAGAGAATGTGAAAGAGTTTAAGATTGCTGCCTTATTTTTTAAGCCAGAAGCATATCAACAAGATTTACCTATAGATTATGTTGGAATTCGAATTCCTAACAAATTTATTGTTGGCTACGGATTGGATTATGACGGATTGGGCCGTAATTTACCCGAAGTATATCAATTGAAAGACTAATTAATAACCATATTTACAACACACAAAAAATAGATTTAGAAGATGATTAACATTGTTTTATTTGGGAAACCAGGTGCAGGAAAAGGAACTCAAGCCGAATTTTTAAAAGGGAAATACAATTTAACACACCTTTCAACAGGAGATATTTTTAGATTCAATATCAAAAATGAAACGGAATTAGGGAAGTTAGCCAAAACCTATATGGACAAAGGGGACTTAGTACCGGATGAGGTAACGATTCAAATGTTGCAATCAGAAGTAGATAATAATCCTGATTCTGCTGGTTTTTTATTTGATGGTTTTCCTAGAACATTAGCACAGGCAGGAGCTTTGGATCGCTTTTTAGAATCAAAAGAACAACAAATTACAGCTACTGTAGCTTTAGAAGCAGACGATGAAATCTTGGTGCAACGTTTGTTAGAAAGAGGGAAAACGTCAGGAAGACCGGATGATCAAGATGAAGAAAAAATCAGAAATCGCTACCAAGAGTACAATGAAAAAACAGCACCTTTAATGGGTTATTACAAAGAACAAGGGAAGTTTTATGCTGTTGACGGAATTGGTTCTATCGCAGATATAACAGAACGCTTGAGTACTGTAATCGATAATTTGTAATCAAAAACAGTTCAAAACATCAGTTAAATAATTTTTTTAGCTTGATTTTTCAACCATAATAAAATAAAATTGGAACTACTTATTATATTTTTATTAATTCTACTAAATGGCGTCTTTTCTATGTCGGAAATTGCGTTAATTTCTTCACGAAAAAGTAGGTTAGAAACTGCTGCTAAAAAAGGAAGTAAAACGGCTAAAACCGCACTTGATTTAGCTAATTCTCCCAATAAATTTCTCTCGGCGGTACAAATAGGAATCACTCTTATTGGAATATTGACAGGTATCTATAGTGGAGATAAAATTACTGAAGATGTGGAATTATTTGTTAGTGGATTTGCCACTATGCAGCCTTACGCACATTCCATTGCAGTAGGAATAGTTGTGGTAATTTTGACGTTTTTCTCCTTGGTTTTAGGTGAATTGCTTCCAAAACGTATTGGTTTAAATCATCCAGAATCTATAGCTAAAGCAATAGCAATGCCAATGAAATTTGTTTCAATTGTAATGGCTCCATTTATCTGGTTGTTAACTAGTTCTACCGATTTTTTACTGGATATTTTACAAATTAAGCCTACTGCTGACGGTAAAGTCACTGAAGAAGAAATCAAGGCAATTATTAAAGAAGGTACAGAGGTAGGAGAGGTTCAAGAAATTGAGCAAGATATAGTGGAAAGAGTATTTCACATTGGAGACAGAAAAGTAAATTCGTTAATGACGCATCGTAGTTCAATGGTGTATTTGTCACTTGATGATACGGTAGAAGAAATTAAATCCAAAGTATTAGATGAATTGCATTCGGTTTACCCTGTGTGCGAAGAAAATCTAGATGAAGTAGTTGGGGTTGTCTATTTAAAAGATTTGTTTGCCAATTTTGAGAAGGGTAATTTTCAACTGAAATCAATTGCTAAAGAGCCCGCTTATTTTATTGAGCATACTTCAGCCTATAAGGCGTTAGAAAATTTTAAAAAATCCAAAATCCATTATGCTTTCGTCACTGATGAGTATGGTGTTTTTCAAGGAATAATTACATTAAATGATATCTTAGAAGCACTTGTTGGTGATGCCTCGGATTTTGATGATGATGAGTATAAATTAATTGCTAATGAAGATGGTTCTTGGTTAGTAGATGGACAGTATTCGTTACATGACTTCTTGACGTATTTCGATATGGATGAATTGACTACGGACTATGAAGTAACCACTGTAAGTGGATTCATTATTACCGAACTTGGTGCGATTCCTAAAGAAGGAGATAAATTGATTTGGAATAAATTAGAGTTTGAAGCTCAAAAAATGGATGGGGTTATTATTGATAAGGTATTAATAACAACATTAAAGGAGTAATTACTCAAAAGATTGTACTTGATAACAATACTTATATTGTTACTAAAAAAAAGAAAAAATGACAGAAGGGAACTTCGTAGATTACGTTAAAATATTTGTTTCTTCAGGAAAAGGAGGAAAAGGGTCAACGCATTTGCATCGAGAAAAATTTATTGAAAAAGGCGGGCCTGATGGAGGAGATGGTGGTCGTGGCGGGCACGTGTATTTGGTTGGAAATAAAGGATTATGGACCTTGTTTCATCTTAAATTTGCACGTCACGTCAAAGCTGGACATGGTGGAGATGGTGGTGGCGACCGAAGTACTGGAGCTGATGGTGATGATAAATACATTGAAGTACCATTAGGAACAGTGGTTAAAGACAAAGAAACCGGAGAAGTATTATTTGAAATTACTGAAGACGGAGAAAAAAGAGTCTTGGCTCAAGGAGGTAAAGGAGGGCTAGGGAACTGGCACTTTAGAAGTTCGACTAATCAAACACCACGTTATGCACAACCTGGATTGCTAGGTGTAGAAATGGACGTGATTCTAGAATTAAAAGTCTTGGCTGATGTAGGTTTGGTTGGGTTTCCCAATGCTGGAAAATCTACCTTACTTTCTGTTTTAACTTCTGCTAAGCCAAAAATTGCTGATTATCCGTTTACGACTTTAAAACCGAATCTTGGAATTGTAGCCTACAGGGATTTTCAATCGTTTGTAATTGCTGATATTCCTGGTATTATTGAAGGTGCAGCTGAGGGGAAAGGTTTAGGCCATTATTTCTTAAGACATATTGAGCGTAACTCTACCTTATTGTTTTTGGTACCCGTGGACACACCAGACATTAAAGCAGAATATGATATTTTGGTTAACGAATTGACCAAATACAATCCAGAAATGTTAGACAAAGAGCGTTTGTTAGTCATTTCAAAAATTGATATGCTGGATGAAGAATTGAAAGCAGAACTAAAGACAGAGTTGGATGTTGCTTTTAAAGATATTCCGTATATGTTCATCTCTTCTGTGGCACAACAAGGTTTGACAGAATTAAAAGATAAATTGTGGACTATGTTGAATGACTAAGTTTTATCTTATTTAAAATACAAATCCGTTTCAATTGAAACGGATTTTTTTATAAAAACCTTTTCAGTTTGAGTGAAAAGCAAGTGTAAATTTCCTTATTTTTGAAATATGAATCGAGTGGTATTTCTTTTATTGTTTATTCCAAGTATGCTTTTATCTCAAACTAATTTTGAAAAAGGAGTTCAATTATTGGGTTCTGGAAAAACTGAGTTAGCGCGAATAGCGTTTGAGAGTGTGATCAAAGAAAATCCATTACATAGTAAGTCGTTAGAGTATTTGGGTGATATTGCAGGGCAAAACAAGAATTGGGACAAAGCGATTTTATATTACAAAAAGATAAAGATAATTCAGCCCAATAATGCCGATTACCAGTACAAGTATGGTGGCGCTTTAGGGATGAAAGCTAAGACCGTGAATAAATTCAAAGCCTTAGGAATGATTGATGAAATTAAATCCTCCTTTGAAAAGGCTGCAGCTTTAGATCCTAAGCATACTGAATCACGATGGGCATTAGTAATGTTGTATTTGGAATTGCCGGGCATTATTGGCGGTAGCGAAACAAAAGCAACGGCTTATTCAAATGAACTAATGCGATTGTCACCCTTGGATGG
>JAGNSF010000016.1 GCA_017988155.1 Flavobacterium sp.
TCTACTTGTGAAATAACCGCTAATTTAAAGCCTAAATTATAATCACGTTGACTACGCTTTTCTGGACTGGGTTCTGATCTATTCATAATAAGTCGATTTTGTGTCAACTTATTTCAGGACGGGACATTGCCAACAAAAAAAGCCTCACATTACTGTGAGGCTTTTGTATTAAAAAAAACTAAGAATTATTTTTTCTCTGTTTTTTCCATTTTAGCTTTCAATGCTGCTAATACATCATTGTTATCTCCTAATGTTGCAGCTGGTGCATTATTAGTAGAAGCAGATGAAGTATTTTCAGAAACTGTTCTCACATTTTTCTCTTCTTCTTCACGGAAGATAGCAGTATGAGAAGCAACTACTCTTTTAAATTCTTTGTTGAATTCAATTACTTTGAAGTCAGCAGATTCTCCTTTTTTCAATTTCTTACCGTCTTCTTTTTCTAAGTGACGAGTAGGAATAAAAGCAACGATATCATCACCAAATTCTACAGTAGCTCCTTTGTCAACGATTTCAGCAATTTCTCCTGTATGGATAGTTCCTACAGCGAAAGAATCTTCGTATTGATCCCAAGGATTAGCAGTAGTTTGTTTGTGACCTAAAGATAATTTACGTCCGTCAACATCTAATTCTAATACAACTACGTCTAATTTCTCACCAACATTTACAAATTCAGATGGATGTTTGATTTTCTTAGTCCAAGAAAGGTCAGAGATATAAATCAATCCGTCAATTCCTTCTTCTAATTCTACGAAAATACCAAAGTTTGTAAAGTTTCTAACGATACCAGAATGTTTAGAACCTACTGGATATTTAGAAGTAATGTCAGTCCATGGATCTTGAGTCAATTGTTTGATACCTAAAGACATCTTACGATCGTCTCTATCTAAAGTTAAGATAACTCCTTCAACGATATCACCCACTTTTACGAAATCTTGAGCAGAACGTAAGTGAGTTGACCATGACATTTCAGAAACGTGGATTAAACCTTCAACACCTTCAGCAACTTCGATAAATGCACCGTAATCAGCGATTACAACTACTTTACCTTTTACTTTATCTCCAACAGCTAAGTTAGCATCTAAAGCATCCCATGGGTGAGCGTTTAATTGTTTCAATCCTAATTGAATTCTTGTTTTCTCATCATCGAAATCAAGGATTACAACATTTAATTTTTGATCTAATTCAAGAACTTCACTTGGGTGATTGATTCTTGACCAAGAAAGGTCAGTAATGTGGATTAATCCATCAACACCACCTAAGTCAATGAACACACCATAAGAAGTAATGTTTTTAACAACACCTTCTAATACTTGTCCTTTTTGTAATTGACCAATGATTTCTTTTTTCTGAACCTCAATATCCGCTTCGATAAGCGCTTTGTGAGATACAACAACATTTTTGAATTCGTGGTTAATTTTAACTACTTTGAATTCCATGTTTTTGTTTACGTAAACATCATAATCACGGATTGGTTTCACATCAATTTGTGAACCTGGTAAGAAAGCTTCGATTCCGAAAACGTCAACGATCATACCACCTTTAGTTCTACATTTAACAAAACCAGTAACGATTTCACCTGTTTCGTTTGCAGAAATAACTCTATCCCAAGATTTGATAGTACGTGCTTTTCTATGTGATAATACTAATTGACCTGTTTTATCCTCACGGATGTCAATTAATACTTCTACTTTGTCACCTACTTTTAAGTTTGGATTGTAACGGAATTCGTTTAATGAAATAACACCTTCCGATTTTGCATTGATATCAACGATAACGTCTCTATCTGTAATTCTAACAACTACACCTTCTACTACTTCTTCTTGATCTGTAGCGATGAAAGTTTTTGAAACTAGTGCTTCGAATTCTTGTAAGTTTTTCTCATCTACTGCATCAATTCCTTCTTGGAAGTTATGCCAGTTAAAATTTGCTAAAAACTCTTCTTGTGATTTTAATTGTTCAGACATGCTGATTAAAAATTTGTATTCTGCATTTTCTCGGATTTCTTGAAGCGAAAGAAAACAACAGAAGTTGTTTGTATAAATAATTGATACCTAGAGGAAATCCTTATTCACCTAAAGGTGCGCAAAGGTAATACAACTTTATACAATTATCAAATTTATTTTAAGAGAAAACAAATCATTAATTCACTGACAATCAGAACAAATAGCATTTAACTAATAATTGAATCAAAACCATCTGACTAATTTGGTAAATAGACATAAAAAAACCAAGAATAAATCTTGGTTTATATAGTATTCTGCAAGTCCTATTTAATGTCCAACTTGCTCTATGTCAGACGGATTGTGTTTGTGTTTAAAGAAAATAGCAAAAGCAATAGTAATCACTAAAGCATAAATCGCAAAGCTAAGCCAGATTGTATGCCAATCTTTTCCAACTGAAGTCGTAAAATATTTTTCAATAACATAACCACTTGTAATACTACCAAAAATAGCCCCAAATCCATTTGTCATCATCATAAATAAACCTTGTGCCGAAGAACGAATTGTTGAATCTGTAGAAGTTTCAACAAACAGAGAGCCTGAGATATTGAAAAAATCAAATGCCATTCCGTATACAATACAAGATACAATAATCATCCACAATCCATCACCTGGATTACCATAAGCAAACAATCCAAAACGCAATACCCATGCTACCATACTCAACAACATTACTTGTTTAATTCCAAATCGTTTTAAGAAAAATGGAATAGCTAAAATGAATAAAGTTTCCGAAACTTGAGAAATAGACATAATTAAAGTAGAATATTTTACTACTAATGAATCTGAATATTCTGGTAAACGTTTAAAATCATCCAAATAAACATCACCGTAAGCATTCGTTAGTTGCAAAGCTGCTCCTAAAAACATACTGAACAAAAAGAATAAAGCTAGTTTATAATTGGCAAATAATTTAAAAGAACTTAATCCAATTAAATCAACAAATGATTTACTATCAGTAGTTTTTCCTTCGGGAGTACATTTTGGCAATGTAAAAGAGTAAATACCTAGACCAATAGCAGCAATAGCAGCAATGTAAAACTGGTTTTCACTTGCTTTGTTTCCAGTTAAATTGGTAATCCACATGGCTACAATAAAACCGACTGTTCCCCATACGCGAATGGGTGGAAAATCTTTCACCACATTTAAATTTCCTTTTTTCAACGCATTATAAGCAACAGAATTAGAAAGTGCAATTGTTGGCATATAAAAAAGCATAGCTACTAAGATTACCCAGAAAAAATCAACTGGATTAGTTACTTGCGGAACATACAACAGCGTTAATCCACCTAGAATATGTAAAACACCGTATAATTTTTCGGCATTTATCCATCGGTCAGCAATAATTCCGCAAAGCGTAGGCATAAAAATGGAAGCAATTCCCATGGTTGAAAAGATAGCACCAAATTGCGCCCCGTCCCATTGTCTGGTTCCAAACCAATAATTAGCTACTGTGATAAGCCAAGCTCCCCAAACGAAGAACTGCAAAAAACTCATTACAATCAATCTAAATTTTATACTCATAATTACTATAGGTTTTTGTGGTAAATAGTTTGTAAATCTAATATTAAAAAAGAAATACGCAAAAAATTAATCTTCTTTAATTATGTTGTTTACTAAATCCAATACAGCTTCAAACTGTTCTTCTCTATTTAAATACGAATTATCGATTTCTACAGCATCTGAAGCCATTACTAATGGCGAATCCTCACGATGTGTGTCAATATAGTCGCGTTCTTCGACGTTTTTCAAGACTTCTTCGTAAGTGACTACATCTCCTTTTTGCAGTAATTCATCATAACGACGTTGTGCACGGGTGCTGGCACTTGCAGTCATAAATACTTTTAATTCAGCATCTGGAAATACAACCGTACCAATATCTCTACCATCCATAACGATCGCTTTGTTTTTTCCCATTTCTTGCTGCTGTTCTACTAATTTAGCGCGAACCTCAGATACTTCAGCTACTTTACTAACAAAACCAGAAACTTCAATTGTACGGATAGCTTTTTCTACATTGTCTCCATTCAAGTACATTTCTGCAAAACCTAAATCTGAATTAAATTTAAATTCTAACATTATGTCTTTTAATTGATTAACTAACTCCACCTTATTAAAAGAATCAGATGAAATTAAATTATTTTGCATAGCAAAAAATGCTACGGCTCGGTACATTGCTCCTGTATCTACATAGATATAACCTAAGTGCTTTGCCAGTTGCTTTGCCAAAGTACTTTTTCCTGTAGATGAAAATCCGTCAATCGCTATTGTTATTTTTTTAGTCAAAATGGTAAATTTATGTTGCTATTAATATCTTGCGTTGCGAAGATAAAATTATAAATACAATAAATGAAAAATTCCAAACTCCAAAACTGAAAAATAATCAGTTTGAAATTTGGAATTGTTTATTTTGAAAAGAATAGTTTTAATCTAATTTCTTAGCGTTTTTAACTTTCTGATCGGTTATTGCTATTTGCAATACTTCGCTCATCTCCTTCACATAATGAAAAGTAAGACCTTCCAAATATTCCGGTTTGATTTCGTCTATATCCCTTTTGTTTTCGTGACACAAAATAATTTCCTTAATATTCGCTCTTTTAGCTGCTAATATTTTCTCTTTTATACCACCCACAGGCAATACTTTTCCTCTTAATGTTATTTCTCCTGTCATTGCTAAATTTTTCTTAACCCTTTTTTGAGAAAATAAGGAAACTAAAGAAGTTAGCATCGCAATTCCAGCACTTGGCCCGTCTTTTGGGGTAGCCCCTTCTGGAACGTGCAAATGAATATTGAATTTATTTAGAATATCCGAATCAAGTCCTAAGGCTTGCGCATTAGCTTTAATAAATTCCAAAGCAATTGTAGCTGATTCCTTCATTACTGTACCTAAATTTCCAGTAATAGTCATGGTTCCTTTTCCTGGAGAAAGTAAGGATTCGATAAATAAAATATCCCCACCAACACTTGTCCAAGCCAAACCTGTAACCACTCCTGCTACATCATTGCTTTCGTATTTGTCTCTTTCCAATCTTGGAACTCCTAATACTTTTACAATGTCTTCATCAGTTACTTTTTTATTGTACTCCTCCTCCATTGCAACAGATTTTGCTGCATTTCGGATTACTTGTGCTAATTTATTTTCTAAACCACGAACACCAGACTCACGCGTATAACCCTCTACAATTTTTTCTAATTGTTTTTTTCCAATTGTCAACTCTTTCGAAGTTAGTCCATGTTCTTTCAATTGTCTTGGAAACAAATGCTGACGAGCAATTTCTACTTTCTCTTCAATAGTGTAGCCTGACATTTTAATCACTTCCATTCTGTCTCGTAAAGCAGGCTGAATGGTAGCCATATTATTAGAAGTGGCTATAAACATTACTTTAGATAAATCGTATCCCATTTCAAGGAAATTATCGTAAAATGAATTGTTTTGCTCAGGATCCAACACTTCTAACAAGGCAGAAGAAGGATCTCCACTATGGCTATTTGAAAGCTTATCTATCTCGTCCAAAACAAAAACTGGATTAGAAGTTCCCGCTTTTTTCAAACTTTGAATAATTCGTCCAGGCAAAGCCCCAATGTATGTTTTTCTATGTCCTCTAATTTCAGCCTCATCACGCAATCCGCCTAAAGAAATTCGAACATATTTTCTTCCCAAAGCTTCTGCGATAGAACGTCCTATAGAAGTTTTACCCACACCTGGAGGTCCTGTCAAACAGATGATGGGCGATTTCATGTCATTTCGCAATTTCAAAACTGCCAAATGTTCAATCATTCTTTTCTTTACGTCTTCCAAACCAAAATGATCTCGGTCTAGTATTTTTTGAGCACGTTTTAAATCAAAATTATCTTCTGAAAATTCGTTCCAAGGTAAATCTAAAAACAAATCCAAATAATTCCTTTGAATACTAAAATCAGGCGCTTGCGGATTCATTCTGCGCAATTTTGACAACTCTTTTTCGAAGTGCTTTTGCGTTGTTTCGTCCCATTTTTTAGTTTTTGCGCGCTGACTCATTTCGTCAAACTCCTCTTCATGTGAAACACCACCCAATTCTTCTTGAATGGTTTTCATTTGTTGGTGAAGAAAATATTCACGTTGTTGTTGGTCTAAATCAAAACGCACTTTAGACTGAATGTCATTTTTCAATTCCAATTTTTGCAACTCTACATTCATAAAACGTAAAGTTTCTAAAGCACGATCTTTAAGATCATTGATTTTTAATAAATCTTGTTTCTCTTTTACCGAAAGGTTCATATTGGATGAAACAAAATTGACCAAAAACGATTTGCTTTCAATATTCTTGATTGCAAAAGTGGCTTCGCTAGGTAAATTAGGACTTTCTTGGATAATCTTAACCGCTAATTCTTTTAGTGAATCAATTATTGCGTTGAATTCGGTATCGTTCTTTTTAGGACGTTTTTCAGGAACTTCTTTTACTGTAGCAGTAATATAGGGTTCTTCCGAAACTACTTCAGCAATTTCGAAACGCTTTTTTCCTTGGAGTATAATAGTAATGTTGCCATCAGGCATTTTTAACACTCTAAGAATTCGAGCTACTGTTCCTACAGTGTGAATATCATCTTTGGTTGGATCTTCGTCTTCTTCATTTTTCTGTGCAACAACACCAATATTCTTCCCAGACGCATTGGCATCATTGATCAATTTAATAGACTTGTCACGTCCGGCAGTAATTGGAATAACAACGCCTGGAAACAAGACCATATTTCGCAAAGGCAAAATAGGCAGTGAATCAGGCAAAAGTTCGTTGTTCATTTCCTCTTCATCTTCCGGCGTCAATAATGGAATTAATTCTGCCTCCGAATCAAATTCTTGAAGTGACAGATTGTCAATGGTAAGTATTTTATGATTTGACATAAAGTATAATAAGTCGTTTTGTCATTAATTTTTCGAAATTCAATAGGTAAAAACTACTAGACGTAGCTTTTTAATAACCGAGGATTAGTAGGTCAATCTTTGTGCCAAAAAGTACAATTGTTTATTTAGTTGATAAAGCAGCTGTTTTTGGAACACGCTTTAATAATAGTAAACCAATTACAAAAAAGATACCTAAAAAAACAATAGCAAATCTCGGACTTCCAGTAATTTGGTCAATAATTCCATAAACGCACATTCCAATTACAATTCCAATTTTCTCAGCTACATCGTAAAAACTAAAAAAAGAAGCTGTATCCTCAGTTTCAG
Source organism: Flavobacterium sp. (assembly GCA_017988155.1). Taxonomy (GTDB): domain Bacteria; phylum Bacteroidota; class Bacteroidia; order Flavobacteriales; family Flavobacteriaceae; genus Flavobacterium. The sequence continues at coordinate 7,207 of JAGNSF010000016.1, forward strand.
GTAATAATTTGGAATACGTAGATCGAGACAAGGCTTGAATTCCCCCCATCACTAAACCTACTAAAGAAGCCATAACATAAAAATGAATTGGTAAGTAAATAAAATAAGCCAAAACACAAAGAACAATCCAAAACCCATTAATAGCAATCAAAGTAGGGATATTACCGTACTTTTTTGAAGCTTTAGAAGTAAATGTTGCTCCGACAATAGCAACCAATTGTATCAATAGAATACAAATAATTAATCCCGTAGTACTTTCGCTTTGTGATGCCCACTGAATTTCTTGCGCACCAAAATAAGTAGCAATCAACATTACCGTTTGTACTGCCATGCTATACACAAAAAAACTGCCAAGATATTTTTTTAGAGCAGAATTATCAGCCAATAAAAACCAAACTTTTTTAAGTTCTTTGAACCCATTAAAGATGATATGTTTCTTTATACTACTGGCTACAATCTTATTCCCTTTTGGTAAATAATAATAGGTATATTGACTAAATAAAATCCACCATACGCCAACCATAACAAAAGAATATCTCATTGCTTTCATAGCGGCTTCTCCTTTGGTTCCTGATATACCAAATAGATCTGGCATCATAATCATTGCTAAATTAACGATTAACAAAATTACGCTACCAACATAGCCATATGAAAAACCTTTAGCACTGATTGCATCTTGTTGATTCGCATAGGCAATGTCTGGAAGATACGAATTATAAAAAACCCAACTTCCCCAAAAGCCTACCAATCCTAAAAAGTAAAATACTAAACTGATATAAATACTTTCAAGGCTAAACCAATACAAACCAATACATGATAAAGCACCTAAGTAGCAGAAAAACTTCATAAATGATTTTTTGTTTCCTACATAATCTGAAATACCTGAAAGCAAAGGGGAAACAAAGGCAACCACCAAAAAAGCAAAAGCAGTTACAAAACTTATTAAGGCTGAATTCTTAAGAGAATACCCAAATATCTTAATATAATGACTGCGATCTGTAAAAAGTGCTTCGAAAAATATTGGAAATACCGCTGAAGAAATAACTAATGAATAAACAGAATTGGCCCAATCGTAAAAAGCCCAAGCATTCAATAATTTAGTATCTCCTTTTTGTAAATTAGCCATAATCAGTTTAGTTTAAGTGGCTAATTTATTTATTTTTTTGTCACTAAAAAGAAAACAATCCTATTTTACCTCATTTTACCAAAAAAGGCTATTCGTAAAAATAGCCTTTGATATATAAAATGCATCTGGAATTTAATTTGAAATAATGCCAACTTTCAACGCTATTGCTTTAGCTTCTGGGATTAATGCCTTTAAATTGGCAATTCGAGTTGCATCAGAGGGATGCGTACTCATAAATTCGGGTTGTGATTTTCCGGAAGATTTTGCAGCCATTCTTCCCCAAAACAAAACTGATTCTTCTACATCATATCCTGCAATTGCCATAAGAGCTAAACCAATTTTATCTGCTTCACTCTCGTGACTTCTGCTAAAAGGCAGCATTCCTCCTACTTGAGAACCTATTCCGTAATACTCTAACCATTTACTTTGTTTGGCTTCACCTTGTTTGGCTGTAGCCAAAGTAACACCAACCGCTCCAAGCTCCTGAAGTTTAGCAGCACTCATACGTTGTGCACCATGATTGGCCAATGCATGTGATACTTCATGTCCCATAACAGTTGCTAGACCCGATTCATTAATAGTTACAGGTAAAATTCCTGAATAAACAACAATCTTTCCACCTGGCATACACCAAGCGTTTACCTCTTTATTTTCAACTAGTTTGTATTCCCAAGAATAATCTTTTAAATATTCTGTTTGACCTAAATAATTCAAATATTTTTCTGCAGCCAATTTTATTTTAACGCCTACTTTTTCAACTAATTTAGCATCGGATGAACCAATAATGACTTTGTTTTCCTTGAGGAATGTTCCATATTGTTGAAATGAAGAAGGAAATAGCTCGGAATTAGAAACAAAATTTAAGGTAGATTTTCCAGTTAATGGATTCGTTTTACAAGAAATAAAAACTAGGATTATAGCAAATCCAATAAATAAACGTTTTTTCATTTTTAAAGATTTAAGAAATACAAAATTACATTTTTTAAGCTCTTATATAAAATATAGACTTCATAATTTCCAAACAAAATAAGTATAAAACATCAATAATAAATTATAAAACAATTTCTTTTTTAGTAAAAAAACAACTACTTTAGAACTCACAAAAATGAATCATGACTAAGAAAAAAAATAAAAAACTAGATCCTTTACCTATTCCTAAATTTATCATAAAAACAGGGCAGTTTTTAAACCTATTTTCGGCCAAGGCAGTCGTTTTATATGCTGCTAAATTATTCACCACTCCAATCAAACACAGAATTCCAAAACGTGAATTGGAAATGGATACCAATAGTATTCAACAATTGATTTCTGTTCCCTCCATTAACAAATCCATAATGGTATATGAATATGGCAAAAGTGATAAAAAAGTACTTTTAGTTCACGGTTGGTCTGGACGCGGAACGCAACTTTTTAAAATTGCAGATGCTTTGCTTAAAGAAGGTTATGCAACAGTGAGTTTCGATGCCCCTGCGCACGGAAAATCACCAGGAAATTCTAGTATTATGTTAGAATTTATTGCTTCTGTTTTTGAATTAGAAAAACAATTTGGCCCCTTTGAAATGGCTATTGGTCACTCTTTAGGTGGTATGGCAGTACTCAACGCTGTAAAATCAGGATTTCACACTGACAAAATTGTCGTTATTGGTAGTGGAGATATTGTTCAAGATATTATCGACGATTTTATTAAAAAATTACAATTAAAACCCGAAATAAGTATAAAATTGCGAGATCATTTTGAAAACAAATACGATGAAGCAATGGATAATTATTCCGCTTTCAAAGCAGCAGAAGCAATTGAAAAACCAATTTTAGTGGTTCATGATGAGAATGATTATGAAGTGCCTGTAAAAGCCGGAATAAATATTCATCAACATGTTAAAAATGGTGATTTACTACTTACGCAAGGTTTAGGACACCGAAAAATATTAGGTGATACCAATGTTATTCAGAAAATTATTGAATTCTCTAAACAACAATAAATCAATCCATTTTACTAAATTTGAAAATACAAATACTTGAATATATGAAAATTACCTCTATTGTATGTGCACTTTTTTTGGGATTGATTACGCAAAATAACTATTCGCAAACTACGGTTAGCGATCCAGAAATTTCAAAAATGGTTAGCGAAGTTAGTGCTTCCAATATGGAATCCACTGTTCGTAAATTAGTTTCTTTTGGCACACGTCATACTCTGAGTGATACCAAAAGTACTACTCTTGGAATTGGAGCTGCACAACGTTGGGTAAAATCAGAATTTGATAAATATGCTAAAGATTCCAATGGAAGATTGACGGCTGAAATAGATTATTTTACCATCAAAGCAGATGGTAGGAGAATCGCTGTTGACAGTCAGTTAGGGAATGTAATGGCAACTTTAAAAGGAACAGATCCAACTGACAATCGTGTGTTGATTATCAGTGGGCATTTGGATTCGCGTGCCTCTGATGTAATGGATTCTAAAATTGATGCTCCAGGGGCTAATGATGATGGATCAGGCGTAGCGGCGGTAATGGAAATTAGCCGAATTATGAGCAAAAGATCATTCCCATTTACCATTATTTTCGTTGCAGTAGTTGGTGAGGAACAAGGTCTCTATGGCGCTAGGCATTTGGCTGAAAAAGCCAAGGCTGAAAATTGGAATATTATTGCTATGTTGAATAATGACATGATTGGTAATAGTTTGTCTAACGGAACCGGATTACGTGACAATATTAATGTGCGGGTTTTTAGCGAAGCCATTCCGTATCTTGAAACTGAGGCTGAAGCCAAAGTAAGAAAATCAACCAATCGTGAAAATGATAGTCCATCGCGATTGTTAGCACGTTACATTAAGACAACAACCAATCAATACGTTGACCAATTGAATATCAATTTAGTGTACCGAAACGACCGCTTTTTACGCGGTGGAGATCATACTCCATTTTCTCAAAACGGATTTACAGCCATTCGCTTTTGCGAAATGAATGAAAACTACGATCACCAACACCAAGATGTTCGTTTAGAAAATGGAACTCAATTTGGTGATTTACCTGAATTCATGGATTTTGAATACATGCGAAAAGTAACGGCTTCAAACTTGGCCACCTTAAGTAATTTAACTTGGTCGCCAAAAGCTCCTTTAAATGTAGGTGTTAAAATTACTGAACTGACTAATTTTTCTGATTTAGTTTGGACTGCGCCCGAAGGGAAAGCTGTTTATGGTTATAATGTCTTAGTTCGTGAAACCTCTTCTTCTCATTGGGAGAAAACATTTTTTGTAAAAAATACTGCTGCAACGATTCCGTATTCAAAAGATAATTTTTTGTTTGCCATACAATCAGTGGATGAGCTAGGTCATGCCAGTTTACCTGTCTTTCCTATACCTGTTAAATAAAAAAAGGAGTTCATTTTTGAACTCCTTTTTTTATACCAAATTTTTAAAATAATTTAATAAAATAGAATCGTTTTTCCGTGTGGGTGTAAAAATCTCTAGTAATTGAGGTTGCTCATTATTGGCATACAATTCGGTTAACGCTTTGTCTAAAGTAGTAGCATCACTAGCTATAGCATAATTGAATCCATACATTCTTGCCAAATGTTCTCCTGTATGACAATGTGAGGTTTCAAAAAAAGTATTGAATACAGGTGTTTCTTCATGACCTGGTAGTATTCTAAAAATACCTCCTCCACCATTATTAATCAAAATAATTTTAAAATTCTTAGGAATGTAATCGTTCCACAGCGCATTAGTATCGTATAAAAAACCAATATCTCCTGTTATGAGAATTGTTGGTTTTTTATTGGCTACAGCAGCACCAATAGCAGTTGACGTACAACCATCAATTCCACTCGTACCTCTGTTGCAATATACTTCAATGGAAGAATCAATAGGAATCAATTGTGCGTAACGAATAGCAGAACTGTTCCCAATTTGAAGTTGACTATTGTTAGGTAAGCTTGGAATAATTGATTCAAATACTGTAAAATCAGAAAACGGAATGGAAGCCAAATACGCTTCGTGTTTGGATTTTCTAATAGATTGAATTTCAGCCAAACGCATGGAATAATCACTTTCGACACCCTTTATTAATGGAATAAACTGATTAAAAAACACTTGCGATTCAACTTCAAAATGTTGTGATAACGCCCCAAATGTATCATAAGCTCTATGGCTATCAATATGCCAATGGTGTTTCGGTTTGTATTTTCGCAAAAAAGCTTTGATGCGTTTGGATACCACCATTCCTCCGAAAGTGATGAGTATTTCAGGCTGGAAACTTTCGAAATCTTCAGTAGCAAAAGGCGTAATTATGGTATCAATGTTGGTGATAAAACTAGGATGATGCAGATTCGAAGTAGTTTCTGTCCAAACCGTTACCGACTCGTCATTAGCTAAAAAATCAATTGTAGCAGTATCAATAGCATGGGGATCATTCACCCCTACTAAAATCATTTTTTTACTGGATTGGTTCCAAATATCAGCAAATGGAGTTAAGTCCACTATTTTTGTCGCTTCAATTTTTAAAGTGGAAATATACGATTGTACCTCAAGTTGCGAAACCGTTTCGTACAAGGGTTCTTCAAAAGGTGCGTTGATATGAACCGGACCTTTTTTGGCGAAAGCCCTATCCAAGGCTTCATTAATTTTTAGATCGTTTTCTCTACTAACTTCTTCATTTAAATTAGCATTGTACAAGGAATGATTGGCAAACACGTTTTCCTGACGAATCGTCTGTCCGTCACCAATATCAATTTTACTTTGTGGACGATCGGCAGAAAGAACGATTAGCGGAATTTGACTATAAAAGGCTTCCGCAAAAGCAGGATAGTAATTCAATAAAGCAGATCCTGAGGTACAAACTAAAGCCACTGGTTTATTCGTTTGCTGCGCAATACCTAAAGCAAAAAATCCAGCCGAACGCTCATCAGCAATGCTATAACAAGTGAATGCAGGGTTGGATGCAAAACCAATTGTTAAAGGTGCATTGCGAGAACCGGGTGAAATTACTATTGTAGTTATTCCTTTGGCTAAAAAAATCTCAAGGATACTTTGTGCTAAAGGTATTTTGGGGTATATCATGTTTTGGAATAGTTCTTTTAGAATAAAAACTCAAATGAAAAAACAAATTTACGATAGTAATTCTATTCTGTTAGTAAAATCAAATATAAATTTGATGCTGATTCTAAAAAACAAAATATATTTGCATAAATATTAAAATTTCAAAAATATGAAGCCCCACTTTCGCAACTTAATTTGTTCATTTCTATTATTTTTAACTTTCTCTATTCAAGCGCAAGACTCTATCCGTTTTGATGAAAGCGGATTGGAAGCCGTGATACAACGTGCCAAAACAGAAAAAAAGCCAATCTTTTACATGGCATATGCTGATTGGTGCCCACATTGTAAAAACATTAAAGCGACAACGCTAAAAGATGCAGAAGTAATTTCATTTATGAATGCTAATTACGTTTTTGCAGGATTGGATTTTGAAAAACCAGGATCGGAAGATTTCAAAACAAAATACAACGTAAAAACCTTTCCTACTTTTTTAGTTTTAGATGAAAATGGTGTTGAACTTGCTCGATTTACTGGTGAATTGAAAAAAGAAAAATTTATTGCAGAAGCTAAAATTGCATTAAATCCAAAACAGCAATTACCTTATTTGAAAGCCGAATATGAAAAAGATAAAACCAATGGAGTTAATTTAATGCGCTATTTAGTGGCGTTAAAAAAGGGAAACGAAAGAAAAGAGTTGAACCCAATTGCTCATGATTACTTTGAAAAAGTAGCTGATGATAAAATGGTTAGTGAAGTAAACTGGAAGATTTTTACTAATGGAGTAACCGATATTGAGTCTAGAGAATACAAATTCGTAATCGTAAACCAACAAGCATTTGCTGCGATTACTTCTACAAAACGAGTAAATGATAAGTTTGTGAATACAGTAGTAGAATTGTTAAAACCTATTGTTAAAACATCTGATACTGCCAATTATAACAAGCAACGTGCTATTGCAAAACTGATTACCGCTCCGGTTATTGATTCGTTAGTGTTTCAATACGATTTAGATCATTTTGAAACCAATAAAGATTGGACTAAATATAAAAAAGTAGCTTCTGAAAATATTAAAAAATATGCTTGGAATACTCCCAAAGTAATCAAAGATATTGTATTAAATGTCATGCGAAATTCTACTGATGCGCCAAGCTTAAACCAATCTTTAAGTTGGATCAAACATTCGAATGAATTAGAAGAATCCTATGATGGTATATTGCTTGAAGCCCGTGTGTATCGAAAATTAAATAATATTTCAACAGCTATTGTTTTTACCAAAAAAGCAAAAGCTTTTAGTAACACAATGGGATGGGATGGTAAAGAAGCCGACAAATTACTAGCCGACCTTTTAGTAAGACAAAAAGCCGCTGCTAAACCAGCTCCAAAAACAAAAAAATAATGGCGATTACCATTCGGAATTATCAGAAATCAGATGCTTTAGCAATACTTGAGATTATTAATTATAATATTCTAAATGCTACAGCATTGTATGATTACTCCATCCGAAGTTTAGCACAACAAGAATCGATTTTGGAAACTAAAATACTAGCTGGTTTTCCTGTAATTGTAGCAGAAAATAATGGCGAAGTTGTTGGTTTCGGAATGTACTCTGAATTCCGCTTTAGAGAAGCGTACAAGTTTACCGTAGAACATTCTGTTTATGTACATCAAAACAGTCAGGGATTAGGCATTGGCAAACAGTTATTAACTGAATTGATTCAATTGGCAAAAAAACAAGGATTGCACACGATGATTGGTGTAATTGATGCCGAAAATCAGAATAGTATTGACTTTCATCATCGATTTGGTTTTAAAACGGTGGGGATTATCAAAGAATCTGGATTTAAATTCAATCGCTGGTTGGATTCCGTTTTTGTTCAACTGATTTTAGAATAAAAACAATCGTATCTTTGTAGCCTAACTACAATTATGGATTTTACCCTACTCTCTTCTCCGCTACAAGGATTTACTGATTTTCGCTTTAGAAATGCTATTAACACCTATTTTGGAGGCATTGACACCTATTACTCTCCTTACATTCGGCTGAATGGTAAAATGATTATAAAATCGTCTTACGAACGGGATTTATTACCAGAAAACAACTTGGGTTTAGAAGTGATTCCACAAGTAATCACCAATGATGCAGATGAATTTATATTTGTTGCTAAATACGTTCAGGAATTAGGATACAAAGAATTAAATTGGAATCTAGGATGTCCGTATCCAATGGTAACCAAGTCAGGAATGGGTTCGGGTTTAATTGGTAATACAGAACGAATTAATTCCATTTTAGAACGTGCTCATGCTGAAACAGATATTATTGTTTCTATGAAAATGCGTTTGGGTTACGAAACCACTCAAGAAATTTTAGATGTATTCCCTATTTTGGAT
>JAGNSF010000168.1 GCA_017988155.1 Flavobacterium sp.
GTGTTTAGTTCGTTCAAAATGATTTCTTTAACCATAATTAAAAAACCTGTATATTTTTCTGGTTCATTTTCCAAATGTAAAGGAGGTTCAATTCCATTTATTTTAATAATATTTTCACTTTCCATATTTATTTTAATTATGATAAAAAATTGTTTTAGATACTTGAAGTATTATTAAAAAATCTACTTTTGTTATACGTTAAATAATTATGTTCATTTAACGTGAAATCTTATCTTTTGTTGTGAGTAAATTATTCTCTAAACAAAACAAAGCGTTCCATTTATTGGACTAAAATTATTTACCTCTTTACTGAAAAAACTAATAACGGAAACGCCATTAGGTAGCACTTACTTTGTGGGGTGTATAAGTGCGAGAATCTATTGCTAGACAAACTCAAATATAGTAGAATTATTTTACAAATAACTCATTGAGAGCTATTTTTTTGTCAAGATTAAAAACATTCGTCTCGAATTGTCGGGATATGTTTTTAATCTTGGTATAGTGTTTTAAATTTGATTTTTGAAATTGCAATTGATATTGAATTTGTTATTTCCTCGCGTTATACGCAGGAATCGCTTCTTTTAATACTGCTACTGCACGTATCAAATCTTCAGTTTTCAAAACGTAAGCAATACGCACTTGGTTCAATCCCATACCTGGGGTAGAGTAAAATCCACCAGCTGGTGCTACCATAACGGTTTCGCCATTCAAGTCGTAACTTTCTAGCAGCCATTGTGCAAAATCATCGGTGTTGTCCACGGGCAATTCAGCAATGCAATAAAAAGCTGCTTTTGGAGTGCTAACTTTTACTCCTTCAATTTTATTTAATTCGGATACAAGCGTATCTCTTCGATCACGGTATTCTGAAATTACTTCGTCAAAGTAGCTTTGCGGAGTGTCAATAGCCGCTTCGCAAGCAATTTGTGCAATAGTTGGCGGGCAAAGTCGCGCTTGTGCAAACTTCATAGCAGCTGCAATTACGTCTTTATTTTTGGTTACCATACAGCCGATTCGAGCGCCACACATACTGTAACGTTTCGAAACGGAGTCAATCATAATAACATTTTGTTCTACACCTTTTAAATTCATTACTGAATAATGAATGTCGTCTCCGTAAATGAATTCACGATACACTTCATCAGCAATTAAGAACAAGTCGTGTTTTTTTGCTAATTCACCTAATTGTAGAATTTCCGATTCCGAATACAAATAACCAGTTGGGTTGTTTGGGTTACAAATCAAAATAGCTTTTGATTTTGACGTAATTAGTTTTTCGAAATCAGCAATCGAAGGCAATTCAAATCCCGTTTCAAATCCCGAATTAACAGGAACTACTTTAGCAGCAGATTCGGCAGCAAAAGCGCTGTAATTCGCATAAAATGGCTCAGGAATAATTAACTCATCTTCAGGGTCCATAATACTTCCCAAAGCAAATAATAAGGCTTCAGAACCACCAGTAGTGATTAAAATATCTTCAGTATTTACGTTTACGTTTTGGTTAGTATAAAATTGAGCCAATTTTTTTCGGTAACTTTCATAACCAGCAGATGGTCCGTATTCAATAATATCAAGCTGAATATTTTTAATAGCATTAATGGCTATTTCAGGACTTTTAATATCAGGTTGACCAATATTTAGATGATAGACTTTGTGTCCTTTTTCTTTTGCTAAATCAGCAAAAGGAGCCAATTTTCTAATTGGCGATTCTGGCATGGAGTTTCCTCGAGTGGATAATTTTGGCATGTTTTCAATCTTGAATTGCAAATTTGCAATTTATTTTCTTAAGTTATTGTAATATATCGTTGTATTTGCTCATAAAAACAGCTAAATATGTTAAATTTGTTTAGGTATCTACAGGTAAAATGGAATCTTTTTAAATGCTTATTTTAAATTAATATCAAATTTCATTTTTTTTTACCACATAGAAACATAGATTGATTCTTCTTTAAAGAACGAGATAGATGTTTTACTATTCGCATAGCTATGCGGAAAATAGCACTATTTCTATCCTTTTCTTGTTTAATGCATGTAACCTATGTTTCTATGTGGTTAAAGTCTAAAAATAAAAAAACGCCTTTTGATTTCAAAAGGCGTTCTCTAATTGGTTTCGTAAAAGTACTTACTCAGTTACTTCTCCTTTAATTTTTAGAGCAATCCTTCCGCCATCATAATTGGCGGCATTTGTTTCTACCGTAATCGTTTTACGAATAGGCCCTGTGGCCATATTGTATTTGACTTCAATTTTTCCTTTTTTGCCAGGAAGAATAGGGGCTTCAGGTTTTGAAGGGATTAAACAACCACAAGTAGATAGTACATTGGTAATAATTAACGGGACATCTCCAGTATTGGTAAACTCAAAAACACGCACGCCTGAATCAGAAGCCTTGGTTACTTTTCCGTAATCAATGGTGTTTTCTTTAGCAGAGAATTCAATTTTGGCAGATTGTGAAAAACTGATGTTGCTAAAAAAGGTAAATAGAATGAGGGCGATTATTTTTTGCATTTTAAAAATGATTTAATTGTTTAGTAAAGTTAGTTTCTTTTATTTACTTTACAAATTTTTATTTCGCTTTTTATAGTGTACTTAATTATTTACTTTTGTAGCTAGTTTGTCTCACAAAATGTAGGCAAAATACAAAGCGTTATTTTTGAATTTGATATATAAACTCTCAAACTTTAAAATTAACACCCTATAACGATTAAACGAATTTACTATACAATGACAATTCCTGCACAATTCGACGCCAAAACTATTGAACAAAAGTGGTACGACTACTGGATGAAAAATAATTATTTTCATTCAGAACCTGACCACAGAACGCCTTATACGATTGTAATTCCTCCACCCAATGTAACTGGGGTGTTGCACATGGGACATATGTTGAACAATACGATTCAAGATGTGTTGATTCGTAGAGCCCGTTTGAAAGGTTTGAATGCGTGCTGGGTACCAGGAACGGATCATGCTTCTATTGCTACCGAAGCGAAAGTGGTTGCTAAACTTAAAGCCGAAGGAATCAATAAAAACGACTTAACTCGCGAGGAATTTTTGGCACACGCTTGGGAGTGGACGGACAAATACGGCGGGGTAATTTTGGACCAATTGAAAAAATTAGGTGCATCTTGTGATTGGGAGCGAACTAAATTCACCATGGATCCAGATATGTCAGCATCTGTGATTCGTTCGTTTGTGGATTTGTACAACAAAGGTTTGATTTATCGTGGTTACCGTATGGTCAACTGGGATCCAGAAGCAAAAACGACTTTGTCTGACGAAGAAGTAATTTATGAAGAACAACAAGGAAAATTATTTTTCCTAAACTATAAAATTGAAGGAAGTAATGACTTCTTGACTGTGGCTACAACACGTCCAGAAACTATTTTTGGAGATTCAGCCATCTGTATTAACCCGAATGACGAGCGTTTTGCTCATTTGAAAGGTAAAAAAGCCATCGTGCCAATTTGCGGTAGAATTATTCCAATTATTGAAGACGAATACGTAGATGTAGAATTTGGTACCGGTTGTTTGAAAGTGACACCTGCTCACGATATGAACGACAAGACCTTAGGCGAAAAACATAATTTAGAAATTATTGATATCTTCAATGAAGATGCAACTTTAAATAGCTTTGGTTTGCATTACCAAGGTCAAGATCGTTTTGTGGTTCGTGAGGCAATTGCCAAAGAATTAGAAACGGTTGGCGCTTTGGCTAAAACCGAAATTCACTTGAATAAAGTAGGAACTTCGGAACGTACAAAAGCAGTAATTGAACCTCGTTTGTCGGATCAATGGTTCTTGAAAATGGAGGATTTGGTAAAACCAGCTATTAAAGCAGTTTTAGAAGATGGCGAAATTAAATTGCATCCAAAACGTTTTGATAATACCTACGCGCATTGGCTAAATAATATTCGCGATTGGAATATTTCACGTCAATTGTGGTGGGGACAACAAATTCCAGCCTATTATTATGGCGACGGAAAAGAAGATTTTGTAGTTGCCGAGGATATTGAAAAAGCACTTGAACTTGCGAAAATAAAAACTGCAAACTCAGCACTGACCACTGCCGACTTGAAGCAAGACGTTGATGCGTTAGATACTTGGTTTTCTTCTTGGTTGTGGCCAATGTCGGTTTTTGGAGGCATTATGAATCCTGAAAGCGACGATTTTAAATACTATTATCCAACGAATGATTTGGTAACCGGACCGGATATTTTGTTCTTCTGGGTAGCGCGAATGATTATTGCAGGGTACGAATACACAGGTAAAAAACCATTTACAAATGTGTATTTAACCGGTTTGGTTCGCGACAAACAACGACGTAAAATGT
>JAGNSF010000017.1 GCA_017988155.1 Flavobacterium sp.
TGGCCGCATTCATAAAGAATCCCAACAACATTGGTGCTGGACCATTAATCGTCATAGACACAGAAGTCATTGGATGACTCAAATCGAAACCTGAATATAATTTCTTCGCATCGTCTAAACAACAAATCGAGACTCCGGCATTACCAATTTTTCCATAAATATCAGGACGAATATGTGGATCATTTCCGTATAAAGTCACTGAATCAAAAGCCGTTGATAACCTCTTAGCTGGCAATCCTGCAGAAACATAGTGAAAACGTTTGTTAGTTCGTTCTGGACCACCTTCACCAGCAAACATTCTACTTGGATCTTCGCCTTCTCTTTTAAATGGATACAATCCAGACGCAAAAGGAAATTCTCCTGGAACGTTTTCTTGTAAATTCCATTTTAAAATATCGCCCCAAGCTTGGTATTTTGGTAACGCTACTTTTGGAATTTGAGAATGCGAAAGCGATTCGGTATGTGTTGCGATTTTAATTTCTTTATCTCGAACTTTAAAACTATACACTGGATTTTTGTATTTGTTTACTTTTTCATCCCAAGTTAAAATGATTTCCCAGTTGTATGGGTCAAGGTTCATTTTTACTCGGTCGAATTCTTTAGTCAATAACGAAACGAAATCTTTGTTATCTGCAGTGATTTTTAAAGAATTTTCAATAACTCCTGCTTTATCTAATTGCGGAACGTTTCCATTAACCGTTTCAATAGTTTTGAAAATTCCGTATAATTTTTGCGCTACTTCTACTTGAGAAAGTGCAGTTTCATCGTATTTTCTATTATTTTCTGCAATTTCAGATAAATAACGTGTTCTATGAGGTGGAATTACAAAAATCTTCTCGCTCATTTCACGAGTAATTTCAAAAGTCGATTGTAATTCGGCCCCTGTTTTTTCTACAATCTTATCCATTATGGATTTGTACAGCGTATTCATTCCTGGATCGTTGAATTGTGAAGCGATAGTTCCAAAAATTGGCATCTTATCCGTGTCCACATCCCACAAATTATGATTGCGTTGGTATTGTTTTTTTACATCACGTATGGCATCTAAAGCACCGCGTTTGTCGAATTTATTCAAAGCTACTAAATCCGCAAAATCCAACATATCGATTTTTTCTAACTGCGTTGCTGCTCCAAATTCAGGTGTCATTACATATAACGAAACATCGGAATGGTCCATAATTTCCGTATCCGATTGTCCAATTCCAGACGTTTCTAAAATTATGATATCGTATTTAGCCGCTTTCAATACTTCAATAGCTTCAGCCACATATTTTGATAAAGCTAAATTGGATTGACGAGTTGCCAACGAACGCATATAAACTCTTGAATTGTTAATTGCATTCATACGAATTCTATCGCCCAATAAAGCACCGCCTGTTTTACGTTTTGATGGATCAACAGAAATCAATCCGATTGTTTTTTCTGGAAAATCGATTAAAAAACGACGTACTAATTCATCTACTAAAGATGACTTTCCGGCGCCACCCGTTCCTGTAATTCCCAAAACGGGAGCCCCCCCCGCCCCCGAAGGGGGAGCTTGAAATACTTTGTGGAATTTTTCAGGATTATTCTCAGCAAGGGTAATTAATCTTGCAATTGTATTGATTTCTTTTGTGATTAGCTTATCCGCAATTTGGGCAGCTCCCCCTTCGGGGGTTGGGGGGCTTGTTTCAGCTCTTTTCACCAAATCGTTAATCATACCTTGTAATCCCATGGCACGACCATCATCTGGAGAATAAATTCTTTCGATGCCGTATTCGTGTAACTCTGAAATTTCTGAAGGTAAGATAACGCCTCCGCCTCCGCCAAATATTTTGATATGACCAGCTCCTTTTTCCTTAAGTAAATCGTACATGTATTTAAAATACTCGTTGTGACCTCCTTGATAAGACGTCATTGCAATTGCATTTGCATCTTCTTGAATGGCAGTATTTACAACTTCTTCAACACTTCTATCATGTCCAAGATGAATTACCTCAACACCAGTGGCTTGGATGATTCTTCGCATGATGTTAATGGCTGCATCGTGTCCGTCAAAAAGTGACGCTGCGGTTACAATTCTTACTTTATTGATAGGAATATAAGGTATTTGTGGTTCCATCTGTAATTTTGATTCGTTTTAAAGGGTGCAATTTACGAATTTAATAATTTTTATCCTTTTAAAATTTAAAATAATTATAGCATAAAAAAGGCATTATATTTGCTTGGATTTCCCTGAAAAAATAAAAAATATGAAAAAATCTGTATTCAAATTATGCTTTTTACTGTTAATTGTAGGTATTGGAACTCCAAAATTAATGGCACAACTTCCCAAAATTAATTCAACAATTAGTCAAACTGAAATTAGCAAAGGACTCAAAGAAGCATTAAACAACGGAATAACAAAACAAGTAACGAAACTTGCTGCTAAAGATGGTTTTTTTAAAAACGAGGCGGTCAAAATTATGTTGCCTGAAGAACTTAAAACTGTAGATAAAAAGTTACGTCAATTTGGAATGGGAAAATTAGCCGATGAAGGCATTGAACTATTAAATCGAGCTGCGGAAGATGCTGTAAAAGAAGCGACTCCTATTTTTGTAGATGCCGTGAAGCAAATGACTTTTACCGATGCAAAAAACATTCTTTTGGGTAATGAAAATGCAGCGACAACCTATTTGCGAAAAAGCACGACAACGCCTTTATATGCAAAATTCAATCCTGTAATTAAAAAATCATTTTCTAAGGTAGGAGCTGATAAAGTTTGGTCAGAAATTATTAAAAAATACAATAGTCTGCCTTTGGTTAAAAAAGTAAACCCCGACTTAACGGATTATACCACAAACAAAGCAATGGAAGGTGTTTTCAAAATGATTGCAGTAGAAGAAAAAGAGATTCGTACAAAATTACCAGCTAGAAATAGTGATTTATTGAAAAAAGTGTTTTTGCTTCAAGACAAAATAAAATTGTAAAAATTTAAGAATCAATAACATAAGTATAACATATCCTTAACACACTATAACAGAAAAACTTCTGACATTTGCAGTATAGAATTGAGTTTTCTTATTTGGTTAGGTTAGTTTATAAAATCACTCCGATGAAAGTCGGAGTTTTTTGTTTTAAACAAACTGTAATTGACTACATCGAAACCAAACTCCTAAAAAAACCCGAAAGCCCAGTAGAACGATTTACCTTCAACTCTGGGAAGCAAAAAAAATAATCAAAATCCTCATGTAATTGAGGATTTTTTTTACCCATTCATTAAATTAATTTAAAAAATGTTATTGATAAGTAAAAATATTTGTTATATTTGATTTAAATAAAAAGCGAAACAAAACTTCGCATAGCTACCCAAATATGGGTGTATATACGAAGTTTTATATCGCATATATACAAGTTATCTACAACTTTTCAAACCACCCTCCCATTTGCACTTAAAGTACTGTATTTATTGATTTTATAATTTTTAGAGAAGCAGAAAAAAGCAGAAAAAAGCAACAAAATACTTGATTTGTTGTACCAATTGTTGTACCTTAGTACTCCGTTGCACCAGTTTGAAACACTAGTAAAATTAATACTTTCACTCTTTTGCATCACTTTACAAATATAGTACAACATCTTTAAATTCTAACTCTAATGGCATCAATTAAACTTATCCTCCGAAAAAATCAAGTAGACAGCACTGGACATTGCCCGCTTTACATCCGAATTATTAAAGACAGAAAAACGAAATTTATCACTGCGGGAGTCAAGCTCAAAGAAAACGAGTGGGATGAACTAAAGCAGAAAGTAAAAAAGAACCATCCAAACAGTGCGAGGATGAATGCCTCATTAGCACAAAAAATTGCTGATGCTGAAGCACAAGTAGCAGACCTGGAACGCAAAGTCAAAACAGTTTCCATCAAAAAAATCAAAGAAGCAATTAAAGGAAAAGAAGTTCCAAACTTCTTCGAATATGCTTACAAACGCATGGAGATAATCAAAAGCACAGTATCCTATTCAACCTACAAAGCCTATTATGCAGCCATTGTTAAGTTTGAAAAATGGGTTGGAACACGCGATGTGTATTTCGATGATTTCTCCGTTACCCTATTGAACGACTACAAAAACTACCTAAGCAAAGAACTCAAAAACGGATTAACAACTCAACGCCTTTCCATAATAGTTCTAGGAACTATCTTCAATCAAGCTATAAAAGAAGAAATTATTCCAGAAACCATGTTTCCGTTTAAAAAGCTAACACTTAAAACAGACAACACAAAAAGACTATTCTTAAACAAGGATAAGATTTTAGATCTAACCCAATTAAAGCTAATAGAAGGCAAAAAAGCTAACTTGTGGAGAGATTTATTCCTTTTCTCAATTTATGCCGGAGGACTACGTTTTAGTGATGTTATTGAGATGCAATACAAACACTACAACAAGAACGAACAAAGAATAAGCAAACTCATTAGAAAAACAGGAAGACCACACCAGTTCAAAATTGGAAAAGTAGCTATTGATATTTTAGAGAAATACTGCAAAGAAGGAGCTGATAATGAAGATTACATTTTCCCAGTGATTGAGGATAAAAAAGGATATGAAAGAAGCGAAAGCTTGCGTTACTTCTACACAGCCAAGTACAACAAACTAGCCAATTGGCATTTAAAGAAATTAGGAGAGAAAATGGAATTGCCTTTCAAACTATCATTCCATCTTAGCCGCCATACCTTTGCAACCAATGCTTTAAACAACGGAATGAGAATTGAGCACGTTTCAAAACTAATGGACCACCGAGATATCAGCACAACCCAAGTATATGCTAAAATCATTTCAGAAGAATTAGACAAAGCGGTTGACAACTACATCTACTAAAACAGAACGAGAGTAATTTTTATAAAAAACTACTCTCGTTTTCTTTTTCAAGGGTAAATTTTACCCTTTTTTACTCCTGAATTCCAAAACCCTAGCAAATACAAGCCTTCGCAATTTTGTTAAAAACTTGTGCGAAAAACAACGCAAAGTGGTACTGAATTTGTTCTAATTTTAGGCATCCCAAATAATAAAAAACTTCCAAAATCATATTGAAATTTACTTGAAGTATACCTGAACTTCAAGCAACTAAACCATTTCAAGTAGTGACATTGGAAAAAGTGTAACCAAATAACAAATAATGAACAAATTTAACACCGGCAAAAAACGTGAACTTAAAAGGGCAAAACATCAAAAAATCATTGTTCTCAGAATGGAGAACCATCGACACAGCACAAAGTGCAGCTTCTATTTTTGACATTACGCACGACCAGGAACCCACACTGGAAAACTATTGTATTGCTTTACTCGAAAAAGTATTTACAATCCCACAATCCCAACTACCCGAATTCATTAACTACCAACTCCAACTTGCCCAAGACGGAAATACTTGGTTAAACAAATTCGAAAAATTATTAGCCAACAATGAAGAACTATTCTTTAGCCAAAAGGCATTGAGTAGATTCAACAAATTGTACAACATCATCGAGAAAAAACGAACAGAGCTGCAATCTTCGAGCGTAAAAGAAACCAAACAAGTAACTCCAAAAAGGTTAATCAATGCTGAATCGGAAGACCGTTATTTTTCTTTTTTTGAAATCAAACATCAGGTTGAAAAAATGGAATCGTTCAATGAGCAAATCTTGTTTTTAAACGAAGAAATTTTCGAATACCGACAAGCTGACATCATTTCAATCAACAACAAGCTGCAAGCTTATGACCAGCAATGCGTTCAATTCATTGAAAAATTGCAAACGCTTCGCAAAATGCGTTCGGAAATTGAGAAGGAAAAAGAACTAGAACTGGAGAAAAAACTAACCACTAAAAAACTAAAATTCAACGGAAATCTAAACCAATTAGTAGACATATTCTACCAACTAAGTCGCGAATTATTTGTAGATGGAAAATCATTTATTGATGCTTCTAATGGCGACATAGTAAATATGATCGTCAATAACTTTATCGACAAAGACAACAACGAAATAAGTCCCCAAACAGTCGAAACCATCCTCAAACCATCACGAGGCGATAAACGGCCAAAGACCCACAAACGAATAGACCTCGACAACTTTCTCTAAAAAATAATAGTCCCTTGGGACCCGATTGGGACTAAGGGACTTTTTTTTACTTCACAATTTTGCTCCATAATCTTTTAAAAACTACGAAAATGGAAGCAATTATTTTAACAAAAGACCAGTACAACGACTTAATGGCAAAATTAGACGCAATTCAAAGCCAACTAAACACCAAGCCAGACCCAAAGAAAGAAACCTTCTTAGACAATCAAGAATTCATTATGCTCATGAAAATCTCCAAACGCACAGCACAAACTTGGAGAGATGAAGGCAAAATCTCATTCAGTCAAGTAGGAAGTAAAATCTACTATAAACTTTCTGATGTTGAAAAACTACTACAAGAACACTACAACAAATCATTCAAAGGAAAATAGTATGAACCAGTGCAACGGAACCTGCGAAGCTTGTGACTGTAAAACAGGAACAACCACTAAGACTTTTCACTAATCACTAATCACTTTTCACTCAAACATGATAACAATCTTCAAAAACTTCAACGAAGTAATAGAACACAAAACAATTCCCGAAATCCTGCACGAAATCAAAACAGGAAAGTACAGACCAGGGATAACCTATTTGCGTAAATCATTAGCCGAAAACAAACTAGAAGCCTATGAAAAAGCCAAAAAATCATTACCTGCATTCACACCTTCAGGAAAATTTGTAGGTGGAAGAAAAATGGAATTTCTGGAAACATACTCCAATTTCATAATCCTAGACATCGATAAATTAAGTCAAACCGATTTACAAAACGCAAAACAAAAAGCCAACCAATCCGAATACACCTATGCAAGTTTCATAAGTCCATCAGGCAATGGATTAAAGATTTTAGTAAAAGTAAACACCACAAAAGAAGACCACAAAGAAACCTTTTTGGCCATCCAAAAACACTATGAAACCCTATTAAACCATGAAATAGACAAATCTGGAAAAGACATAACCCGACTATGTTTCTACTCATTCGACGATAACCTCTATCATAACGAAGCTGCCATCGTCTTTGCGAGTGAAACGAAGCAATCTAGTCACACTGAGCCTGTCGAAGTGCGACAAACCAACAACCAACAACCGACAACGGAAAACAACGAAGCCATCTACAACCACTGCATCCGCTTCACCGAAAAAAAAGTGCAATACGAGACAGGTAGCCGAAACGTATTCGTACACCAACTCGCGTGCAACTTAAACCGAAAAGGTGTTCCAATCCAAGAAGCGTTAGGTTATATTTTATCCGACTTTGGCTATGACGAAAAAGAAGTAACACAAACCGTTCACAGCGCCTACGGAAACATTCACGAATTTGGCAAAGATGAAAACTCTAAGTTTGTCAACTCGAGCGGAGTCGAGAGCTCAAAAAGCGGACAATTAAATAAATCAAATTTCAAAAAATCAAACAATCAAAACCAGTCATCTCGAGCGGAGTCGAGAGGCGACTTCTATGCGGACGACGACGAAGACAAACCAAAACCAACACAAATCGATCGATTAGAACTATTCCTATCCACAAGATATGTCTTTCGGCATAACATGGTTTCTGGAAAGTTAGAGTTTCAATATTTCGGTAAAAAGAAATGGCATGTAATGAACGACTTTATAGAAAACTCAATGCTTCGTGAATGTTTAAAAGGAAGAATCAAAACAAACCTTTCTTCTTTGCGAAACCTATTGTATTCCGATTTCTGTGAATTGTACAATCCATTCGAAGATTACTTTTACAATCTACCATCGTATGATGAAAAAACAGATTACATTTTAGAATTAGCAAATACGATAACCACCACAAAACAAGAACTTTGGCAAGAGTGTTTTAAAAAATGGATAGTGGCAATGGTGGGTTGTGTTCTAGATGACAAAGTTATCAATCACACGGTAATTGTATTTAGTGGAAAACAAGGATTAGGAAAAACCACTTGGGTAGAAAAACTAGTACCTAGAAAATTAAAAGAGTATTTGTTCTCTGGAACCATAAACCCAAACAACAAAGACACTTTAGTGCAGCTTTCAGAATGTATGTTAATCAACCTGGACGAATTAGAAAACCTAAACCGTTCCGAAATTGGAAGTTTAAAAGAAATCATTACAAAGACACAAATCAGAATGAGAAAAGCCTACGGACACAATAACGAAACCATGCCAAGACGCGCATCATTTGCAGGTAGTGTCAACACAGCGCAATTCTTAAACGACAGTACAGGAAGCAGACGATTCCTTTGTTTTGAAGTGGAAAACATCCAATACCAACACGAAATCAACATTGACAATGTATTATCACAAGCCTTGTATTTATTTAAAACAGGATTCAGACATTGGTTCGACCAAGAAGAAATCAAAAACATCACCGAAAACAACGAACAATACCAACTACGAAGCCCAGAAGAAGAATTGCTTTTAACATGGTTCGAACCATGTGATAGAGAAAATGCCACCCATTATCTAAACGCCTCACAAATAGCAGCTAAATTAGCCGAAAGAGCAAAAATCACCATCACTGATGGAACAATAAACAAAATCGGAAAAGCATTAAAAAAACACAATTTCACAAGACTAATGCGAAAAGGAAGTCCAGTCTACGCAGTAAAAGAATTCACCTACGAAGAAGTAGATCAAACCAACCGACAATCCGAAATATAAACTCAAAAAAATCAAAAGTGGTAAACGCAAGTTGCCACTTTTTTTTCTGCCAACTGACCACCATTTATTCCCCCTTTGGGGGTTAGGGGGCACGGGGTGTAAGGGGTGTAACCAAATTTCCACACAAACATTTTGTATTTTTTTACTTTTCAAATTTTCTAGCAACATCAGCACAATCAAAAGCAAATCAATAAACTTCAAAGTGTAGTTTGCACCCAATTCATTGAATAAATCCGTTTTTTTTAATTCCAAAAAAATAAAAATCTTTTACACGTTTTTTCCCTACACCCTACACCCTGCATAATTTTGCAGTATTTTTCTTCTTTTTTAGTAAGAATACGGATTTCCTCATTTTTCTTTCCATTGGATTTTTGTATGTTTGTAGACCATACTATTTTATTTATTAGTATCAACTCATAGCAAGCTAATATGAATAAGAAATTACTCTCAGAAGCCGACATAAAGGAAAAGTTCATAACACCTGCATTAATTAAATCTGGTTGGGATGAACATACACAAATTATCAGAGAGTATTCAATTACTACTGAATTTGCTTGGATAAATGTTGATGTGCCTAGTACATATTCACAACAGTTTGGAAGTAAACAACAAGGTGGTTTTATAGATATCGTTCAGCCAATTTTAAATCGTACAATGTTAGGTTGGGAAAAGGCAACATTAAATGTGGCTTGTAGATTAGAATATGTAGATTGGAATGTGGGTAAATTTAACGAAACAGGTGGTAATATAGGTGAAGATTTATGGAGTGTGGTTTCTGCTATAAGTTTTAGACCAAATAGTCAAACAGTTATTCGTTTAAATTATAGATTACTAAAACAACGAGATATACTTTCGAATCCACCATCTATAACAGATGGATTCAATTTTGGGATATCAACTTATTTTTAAAATAATAGCTCAATTTGTAATTATTTTTATTTTTTGTAAAAATATACTACTTTTACAACGATGAAAATCTTAAACATCATATTATCAATATATATAGTTATGCTTACTGCCTATCCTTGTGCAGATAAGCATAATGATGTTACTACTTTTTCATCAAATTCACAAGCTCACTCACAACACAACCATTCGCATGATGAAGAAACAGATTTATGTTCTCCATTTTGTGTTTGCAATTGTTGTGGTCAACAAACATTAACCTTTTTAGAAGTTCAATCTTTTCAATTCTTAGTTCGATTTCAAGAAATAAAAACTTCCATTTCTTTTTATAAATCAACTTCTTTTTCAAATTTTTACGGAAGCATTTGGCAACCTCCACAGTTAGTATAATGAAACCCGAGTAATTTCGGGTTAACATGTTGTGTCTTTTAAGCAACTTAAAAAAAGAAAACAGTTCTCCTGTTTATTAATTCATTATATAATAAAAATGTTAGATAAAATCATTCATTTTAGTATCAATAATAAATTTATTATTGGGCTTTTCACACTCGTATTAGTTATCGTTGGTAGTTATTCACTTTATACTTTACCAATTGATGCATTACCAGATATTACAAATAATCAAGTACAAATTATTACAAGCTCTCCAACTTTAGCTACACAAGAAGTAGAGCAATTTATTACCTATCCAATAGAGCAATCGGTTAAATCAATTCCTGATATTGTTGAACTTCGTTCAATAAGTCGTTTTGGATTAAGTGTTGTAACTGTTGTATTTAAAGAAGAAGTAGATATTTATTGGGCAAGAGCACAAATTTCAGAACGAATAAAAGAAGCCGAAAACACCATACCAAAAGGCGTTGGAACTCCTGAAATGTCGCCAGTTAGTACAGGTTTAGGTGAAATATACCAATATGTTGTATTTCCCAAAAAAGGGTACGAAGAAAAATACAACGCTACTGATTTAAGAACCATTCAAGATTGGATAATAAAGCCCCAATTAATCGGTACAAAAGGTGTAGCTGAAGTAAATACTTTAGGTGGAAACCTAAAACAATATGAAATAGCTGTTGTTCCAGACAAGCTAAGAAGTATGAATACAACCATCACTGAAATATTTGAAGCATTAGAAAATAATAATGAAAATACAGGTGGTGCATACATAGATAAAAAACCTTATGCTTATTTTATTAGAGGTGTCGGAATGGTCAGTAGCATCGACGATATAAATAAAATAGTGGTTAAAAATCAAAATGGTATTCCTATTCTTATTCGTGATGTTGCAAAGGTTCAAATAGGTAGTAGTATTCGTTATGGAGCTGTAACTAAAGATGGAAAAGGCGAAGAAGTATCGGGAATGGTAATGATGCTTAAAGGTGAAAATAGTGGCGAAGTTGTTAAGGTTGTGAAAGAGAAAATGGAACAAATCAAGAAATCACTTCCCGAAGGTGTAGAAATTGAGGCGTTTATGGACAGAACCGTTTTAGTAAACAAAGCTATAAGTACAGTTCAAACTAATTTAATTGAAGGAGCATTAATAGTTATTTTCATTTTAGTATTACTACTTGGTAATTGGAGGGCAGGTTTAGTGGTTGCTTCGGTTATTCCATTGGCATTATTATTTGCCATTTCTATGATGAAACTTTTTGGAGTTAGTGGTAATTTAATGAGTTTAGGTGCTATCGATTTTGGGCTAATTGTAGATGGTGCGGTTATCATTGTAGAAGCTATAATACATCGACTCCAAGTTAGTAATAAAGGCAAACTCACCACTCAAGAAATGAATGACGAAGTATATCAAGCATCATCAAAAATTAGAAGTAGTGCGGCTTTTGGAGAAATAATAATCTTAATTGTTTATCTTCCTATCTTAGCTTTAGTAGGTATCGAAGGAAAAATGTTTGGTCCAATGGCACAAACGGTTTCTTTTGCCATATTAGGAGCATTTATATTGTCTTTAACGTACGTCCCTATGATGTCGGCTTTGGCATTAAAAAAACAAACAGGACATAAAAAGAATTTTAGCGATAAAATTATTGATGCTATCTATAATTTTTACACTCCAATTTTAGAAAAAGCACTACAAGTTAAAGCAGCAATTATTGCGGTTGCCATTGGTTTATTTGTTGCAAGTTTATTTGTTTTCAATTCGTTGGGTGGTGAATTCATTCCTACATTAGATGAAGGTAATATTGCAACACATTTAATCATTGCATCAGGTAGTTCATTATCTCAAGAAGTAGAAGCAACCACGCAAGCAGAAAAAATATTAAGAGATAAATTTCCCGAAGTAAAAATGATTGTAACCAAAATTGGTTCGGCTGAAATTCCTACTGATCCAATGCCTATTGAAGCAGGAGATATGATTATTCTCTTGAAGGATAAAAGCGAATGGACTTCCGCAGAAACAAAAGAGGAACTAATGGAAAAAATGGAACATGCTTTGTCAGATATTCCAGGTGCGTTTACTGAGTTTTCCCAACCTATTCAAATGCGTTTTAATGAGTTAATGACAGGTGTAAGAAGCGATGTTGCAGTTAAAATTTTTGGTGACGATATTGATATGTTAGTTAGCAAAGGTGAAGAAGTGGTTCAATTAATAAACGGTATTGAAGGTGTTTCAGATGCTAAAGCAGAACGTGTAGCAGGTTTACCACAAATAACAATTAGATACAATAAAGATAAATTAGCATTGTATGGTTTAAAAATTGGCGACTTAAATAAAGTGGTTCGTATGGGATTTGCAGGTGAAACCGCAGGAGTTGTATATGAAGGCGAAAAACGTTTCGATTTAGTTGTACGATTAGATAATGATAGTCGAAAAGATATTGAAAATCTAAAAGCTCTATTTGTAACCTTACCATCAGGTAGTCAAATACCTTTAGAACAAATTGCAGATGTAAAATATGAAGACGGACCAATGCAAATTTCTCGTGAAAACGGAAAACGTAGAATTGTTGTAGGTTTCAATGTTCGTGGTGCTGATGTAAAAACAGTAGTAGAAACCATTCAAGCTAAATTAGACGATAAACTAAAATTACCAGAAGGATATTATACTACTTATGGCGGACAATTTGAAAATCTTATCGAAGCAAACAAGCGACTTTCAGTTGCCGTTCCTATTGCTTTAGGATTAATTTTAGTATTACTTTATTTTACATTTAATTCAATCAAACAATCTTTATTAATATTTACAGCTATTCCATTATCTGCCATTGGTGGTATTGTGGCGTTATGGTTACGAGATATGCCGTTTAGTATTTCCGCAGGAGTTGGATTTATTGCCCTTTTTGGTGTAGCCGTATTAAATGGTATTGTGTTAATTGGATATTTTAATGAACTTAAAAAGCAAGGTATGGATAATGTATATGACAGAATAAAGGAAGGAACTAAAGTAAGATTAAGACCTGTAATATTAACTGCTGCAGTAGCTTCTCTTGGATTTCTCCCAATGGCTATAAGTAGTAGTGCAGGAGCAGAGGTTCAAAAACCATTAGCAACTGTTGTAATTGGCGGATTAATAACGGCAACTTTACTAACTTTAATAGTTTTACCAATTCTGTATTTATATTTTGAAAAAGGCATAAAAATTAAAAGAAAAACTATGAATAATTCGGCTTTAGTAATAGCTTTTTTGCTAGGTTCATTTACTGTAACAGCACAAGAAACTCAGAAACTTGATGTAAAACAAGCACTTGAAATTGGATTAAAAAACAATCAAAATATTCAAGCTTCAGAATTAGAAGTAAAAATGCAAACGCAAATGCAAAAAACAGCATTTGAACTTCCTAAAACGGAATTGTTAGGTACTTTTGGGCAAATAAATTCGCAAGCTCAAGATAAAAATTTTAATATCAGTCAAAGTTTTAATCCTTTTCAAATAAGTGCAAAAAGAAACTTGCTTAAAGAATATAGTAATGCTAGTGCAACCAAATTAGGTGTTTCAAAACAAGAAGTAACCTATTCAATTAGACAATCTTGGAATACCTTATTGTATTATGAAAAAGAAAATGACGTTTTAGAAAAGCAAAATGTGGTAATGCAAAAATTTGTAAAGTCAGCTAATTTAAAGTTTCAAACTGGTGAAACAAATGCTTTAGAAAAAACAATTGCATCGGCTAAACAGCAAGAATTAGAACAAAAAATCAAGCAAAATAAAGCACAAATTGCAATTGAAAAATCAAAGCTAAAAGTAATTTTAGATCTAAAAACTGATTTTATAGCAATAGACACTTCATTTGTGCCATATCCAGCTATGGCAAAAGTTGATAGTTCAATGGTAAAACAAAATCCAATAGTTCAATTAGCAAATCAACAAGTTCAAATAGCGCAAGCAATACATAAAGTCGAAAAATCTGCATTAAGTCCAGATTTTTCAGTTGGTTATTTTTTGCAATCTATTACAGGTTATCAAGATGTAAACGGAACATCAACCTATTATAATAATTCTCCTCAATTTCAAGGATTTACAGTTGGTATTGCAGTCCCTCTATTTGCAGGGAGTAATATAGCAAAAGCGAAAGCCGCAAAAACAAATATTGAACGAGAACAGAAAAATGCAGATTATATAAATCAGCAATTCAAAAGTCATTTAGAACAACAATCAGAACAATTAACCACTTATGGTTCATTAATTGAGTATTATAAAAACACAGCAATGCCAAATGCTAACTTAATCATCAAAAATGCAACAAAAGGGTATCAAAACGGCGATATTTCTTATGTGGAATATGTTCAAAGTATAGAAACAGCAAGTCAAATTCAATTAAATTATTACGAAGCGATTTATAATTATAATCAAACTATAATTACAATTCAATATAGTATCAATCAATAATAAATAATAAAATGAAAAAATCGAATATAATATACGCATCAATAGTAGGAACAATAATTCTTGCTATTATTTTATATTTTTCTTTACGCCATACAGAAGGTGATGGACACGTACATGCAGATGGTGAAACGCATACCGAAGAAAGTCATTCTGAAGAAAAAGAACCAACTGCAATAAAAGAAGTGGAATTAAATGAAGCACAGTTTAAAGCATCAAGTATAGAATTAGGTACTTTTTCAGATAAAAATTTAAGCGAAGTAATTAAGGCAAATGGATATACAAAGTTGCCACCACAAAATCAAGCTGATGTATCGGTTTTCACCACAGGAATTGTAAAAACAATAAATGTGGTGGAAGGACAAAGAGTTAGTAAAGGACAAACTATTGCTACAATTGAAAGTCCTGAATTTACTAAAATTCAAGAATCTTATTTAACTTCAAAAAGTAATTTAGAATATTTAAAATTAGAATTTGAAAGACAAAAAACATTAAGCGATGAAGAGGTAAATTCTAAAAAAGTTTTTCAAAAGACCAAATCAGATTATGAAATTGAAAGAGCAAGATTTAATTCATTGCAAAAACAATTAAATACTTTGCACATTAGTGGAAATGGAAATTCTACTGCTACAGTTCCTGTTATTGCTCCAATTTCAGGAAATATTACAGAAATTTATATTAAAATTGGTAGTAATGTTGAAGCAGGTAAACCCTTAATGAATATAGTAGATAATTCTAAATTACACGTAGATTTATTAGTGTATGAAAAAGATTTATTTAAAGTAAAACAAGGTCAAAATGTACGTTTTATTCTAACAAATCAAGATAATACTGAAATTAATGGTAAAATATTTAGTGTTGGTAAATCATTTGAAAACGAAACAAAGTCAGTTGCTGTACACGCAGATATTTCAAACAATCAACAAAAATTAATACCAGGAATGTATGTAAATGCACTTATAGATGCAGGAGCAAATACAGTTAAAGCTTTACCTTCGGAAGCTATTATAAAAGCAGATGGTAGAGAGTTTATTTTTGTTTTAGAAGAAGGTCACAAAGAAGAAGTTGCACATGACGAAAAAGAAGGACATAATCACGAGGATGGAGACAAACATGAAGAAGCTGAAGGAAAAACATTCCATTTTCAACGTATTGAGGTAAAATCAGGCACCACACAATTAGGATATACACAAG
>JAGNSF010000169.1 GCA_017988155.1 Flavobacterium sp.
GAATCATCTTCCTCTAGATCAAGTTCTTTAATTGGTTCAACTGCTACGTTTAGGATTTCATCATCCTCATCATAGTTTTCAATTCGATCAGAAAGTTTTGTACTAACTTTAACTAAATAAATAGTGTCTTCAGTTCGTACCTCAACAGCTTCAACTAATTCGTTTTTTGCATTTTTAAAACGGATAATGTCTGAATCATCATAACCATCAGGAAATTTTTCAACTAACAAGTTTAAAATCTCATTGGTAAGTTTAGCGTAGTCAACAATTACTCTTTTCATACGGGGGTCTATTCTATAAGTCTAATAAATAAGCAAAAATTAATGGAACTACAATTGTAGCATCTGATTCAATAATAAACTTTGGAGTTTTAATATCTAACTTACCCCAAGTAATTTTCTCGTTCGGAACTGCTCCAGAATACGAACCATAACTAGTTGTAGAATCTGAGATTTGGCAGAAATAACTCCAGAATGGGACATCATGCATTTCCATATCTTGGTACAGCATTGGAACAACACAAATAGGGAAATCTCCAGCAATACCTCCACCAATTTGAAAAAATCCAATACCATTTGCGCTATTTTTTGGATACCAATCAGCTAAATAAGTCATGTATTCAATACCTGATTTCATAGTAGATGCTTTCAAATCACCTTTGATTACATACGAAGCAAAAATGTTACCCATTGTACTATCTTCCCAACCTGGAACAATTATAGGTAAGTTTTTTTCTGCTGCGGCATACATCCAGCTGTCTTTCAAGTCAATTTCGTAATACTCTTCAAGAACACCCGAAAGTAGCATTTTATACATGAATTCATGCGGGAAGTAACGTTCTCCTTTATCGTCAGCGTCTTTCCAAATTTTATAAATATGTTTTTGTAAACGACGAAATGCCTCATGCTCAGGAATACAAGTATCTGTAACACGATTTAATCCACGCTCTAACAAATCCCACTCATCTTGTGGAGTTAAATCACGATAATTAGGCACTCTTTCGTAATGTGAGTGCGCTACTAAGTTCATGATATCTTCTTCTAGATTCGCTCCTGTACACGAAATAATTTGGACTTTATCTTGGCGAATAATTTCGGCAAAAATCTTTCCTATTTCAGCTGTACTCATTGCACCAGCCATACTTACCATCATTTTGGCACCATTCGCCAATTGTTGTTCGTAAGCTTTTGCTGCATCAACTAAAGAGGCAGAATTAAAATGTAAATAATGTTTTTCAATAAATTGACTAATTGGTCCTTTGCTCATTTTATGTTATTTAATGTATCAGAAATACGTTTACGAAAATAGGATTAAATTGTATTTCTTGAAAGATAAATTTAGGGTTATTTAATTATTTTTTATATCCTAATATTTTTAATACGTCATCAGAGGTTTGTTGCTCTGAATAAACTTCAGTTGCTAAAATACCATTCTCGTCTCTATCAATTAAGATGTGTTTAGGTTGTGGTATCAAGCAGTGATGTAATCCTCCATAACCTCCAATTGTTTCTTGGTATGCTCCCGTATTGAAAAAACCAATGTATAAAGGTTTTTCTTTATTGTATTTTGGTAAATAGATAGCATTCATGTTTTGTTCTGAATTGTAATAATCATCACTATCACAAGTTAAACCACCTAATAAAACTCTTTCGTAAGTATCATTCCAACGATTGACAGCTAACATGATAAAGCGTTTGTTAATTGCCCAAGTATCCGGTAGTGTAGTAATGAAAGAAGAATCAATCATATTCCATTTCTCTCTATCGTTTTGTTGTTTTTGATACAAAATTTGGTAAATCGCACCACCACTTTCACCTACAGTAAATGAACCGAATTCAGTAAATATATTTGGAACCGCCACTTCAGCCTCGTCACAAGCAATTTTAATTTGATTGATAATTTCGTCTATCATGTATTGGTAATCGTATTCAAATGTTAATGAATTTTTGATAGGAAATCCACCACCAATATTTAATCCATCAAGTGTAGGACATTCCTTTTTTAGGGCTACATATACTTTGATACATTTTACTAATTCATTCCAATAATAGGCATTGTCATTAATACCAGTATTAATAAAAAAGTGCAACATTTTAAGTTCCAATTTTTTATTTTCTTTTATCTCTTTTTTATAAAAAGGCACAATGTTTTTGTAACCAATTCCCAAACGTGAGGTATAGAACTCAAATTTTGGCTCCTCTTCTGCAGCAATACGAATTCCAATTTTGAATTTACCTTTAATTTGTGCTTGAAGTAAATCCAATTCCTCGAAATTATCGATTATTGGAATAGTATTTTTATGACCTGTATTGATCAAACGAGCGATGTTTGAAACATATTCATCTCGTTTAAAACCATTACAAATTACATAGGTACTTTTGTTTATTTTACCGTTTTCCAAAAGATTTTCTACGATATTAATATCAAAAGCAGAAGAGGTTTCAATGTGAATATTGTTTTTGAAAGCCTCATTCATAATGTATTCAAAATGAGAGCTTTTGGTGCAATAACAATAATAGTATTTTGCATCATATTTATTTTTCTCCATTGATTTTCTAAACCAAGACTTGGCCTTGTTTATATTGTTAGAAATCTGAGGGAGATAAGTAAACTTCAGTGGAGTCCCGTATTGTTCCACTAATTTCATCAAATCAATATTGTGAAATTGAAGGTTATCTTTATTTAAAGTAAATTCTTCCTGAGGGAAGTAATAGGTTTGATTTATTAAGTCGAAATATTTAGTATTCATTATGCTTTCGGAATTTTTAGATTAATAATAATGTAAATAGAATTAAACTAGAATTCAAACCCGAATATTAGCATATACAATCTGTAATTTTTCGTTTTCAGCTTTTAAAAACTGAAAAACATCAAAACTAAAATTTTCTTTGATTGTAAACACACTTTTAGAAATCCCAAAAAAGGATTGGCAACTTTTGTTGCAATCCCTATTTAAGTATGTAGTGTGTTGGTTCGTTTTCATTGAGGCAAATGTAAAAAAATATACATACGAAATGCAATCCTTTTATGTAAATTAATGATTATGATTTATAGTCTTCAAACGCACTAAGAATCAATTCATTTTCAACTAATTGATTAATTTTTATAGCACCAATTCCTTCAATTAAAGCAAATTGAATGGTGCCAAACTCATTTTTCTTATCATGAATTAATAAATCCATAATGGGTTGTAGGTCATTTTCTTCAATTAGCACCTCTTCATATATAGTTTTAATGGCTAATTTGATCTGACGATATTCGATTTCTGTGATCAATTTTTTTTGCCATGAAATAAAACTTTCTAAAATCATTCCAATAGCAATAGCTTCGCCATGAAGTAAATTAGTTTTGTTTTCATTTTCTAAAAAATAACTTTCAATAGCATGACCTAATGTATGTCCAAAATTTAATGCTTTTCGAATATTTTTTTCCGTTGGATCTTGCATCACAATTTCGTTTTTGATCACAACAGAACGATGAATTAATAGATCTAAATCAGAAAAATCAATAGTACTTATATCAAGAAATTGTTCCCAATAGTTTTTATCAAAAATTAATCCGTGCTTCAGCATTTCGGCCAATCCAGAACGCAATTCGTTTTGAGGTACAGTCTCAAGATATTGGCTATCAATTAGTACCATAGTAGGAACATTGATCACACCGATTTGGTTTTTTAAATTTCCTAAATCAACGCCTGTTTTGCCACCCACAGATGCATCTACCATAGAAAGTAGCGTTGTAGGGATATTGATAAAATCAACCCCTCTTTTAAATGTTGACGCTACAAATCCACCTAAATCAGTTACAACACCACCACCTAAGTTGATGATTAAACTTTTTCTATCCGCACCTAAATCGGTTAGTACTTTCCATACTTCGATGCAAGTATCAATGTTTTTGTTGATTTCACCTGCTTCAAATTCAATAATTTCTATGGTTAGATCAGTTTCTAGGTAGGGCAAAAATTTATGCAAACAATAGTCGTTCGTATTACTATCAGTTATAATAAATAGATTAGAATACTTTGTTGCTTTCAAATGAGAATTTAAGGCTTCGTAACCTTTTTCATTGAAATGAACGGGATAATTGTTGGCTTGAATCGTTTGCATTATTGAGAATTTGTTGAGAACGCAAAATAAGGGATTTTTTTGATAAATAGTATTGAAAACTCTCTCTATATTTGTAAAAAAATATAACATTTAATGGAAAATATATTCAATAATACACAAATTGCGTTTGCTTTAAAAAGTGATACGGAATTAGATAGGGCTTATTTTTTGTTCAAAATGATTGATAATGA
>JAGNSF010000018.1 GCA_017988155.1 Flavobacterium sp.
TAATTCTATACTTGATGCTTTAAACTGAGCTTCATTTAATTCAACTTCTTTTATTGTTGTTGGCTCTTTTTCGTCTGAATGACTTTCTTCCGTATGAGTTTCGCCATCTGTATGTACGTGTCCATCACCTTCAGTATGACGTAAAGAGAAATATAAAATAACAGCAAGAATTATCGCTCCTACTATTGATGCATATATTATATTCGATTTTTTCATTTTACTTTTTATTATTGATTGATACTGTATTGAATTGTAATTATAGTTTGATTATAATTATAAATTGCTTCGTTATAATTTAATTGAATTTGACTTGCTGTTTCTATACTTTGAACATACTCTACATAAGAAATATCACCATTTTGATACCCTTTTGTGGCATTTTTGATTATTAAATTTGCATTTGGCATTGCTGTGTTTTTATAATAATCAATTAATGAACTATATGTGACTAATTGCTCCGATTGCTGTTCTAAATGGCTTTTAAATTGCTGATTTATATAATCTGCATTTTTCTGTTCTCGTTCAATATTTGTTTTTGCGGCTTTCGCTTTTGCAATATTGCTTCCTGCAAATAATGGAATAGCAATACCAACTGAAAATCCTTGAAACTGAGGAGAATTATTATAATAGGTTGATGTTCCGTTTACATCTTGATTACCTGTTATAGACTGTAAAAAATAACCAACTGAAAAGTCTGGATATAATGCAGATTTTTCTACTTTATGATTTGCCTGTGCTATTTGAACTTGTTGATTTGCCAATTGAACTATTGGGTTTTGTTTTATCATTGTAGTATCAACTTTTGCAATAGCAGGATATGGTACAAATGAAGTATCTATTGCTATAAAATCAGTTTTTAGATCTAAAATTACTTTTAGCTTTGATTTTTCAATTGCAATTTGTGCTTTATTTTGCTTTATTTTTTGCTCTAATTCTTGTTGCTTTGCCAATGCAATTGTTTTTTCTAAAGCATTTGTTTCACCTGTTTGAAACTTTAAATTAGCAGACTTCACAAATTTTTGCATTACTACATTTTGCTTTTCTAAAACGGTATTTTGTTTTTCATAAAACAACAAGGTATTCCAAGATTGTCTAATTGAATAGGTTACTTCTTGTTTTGAAACGCCTAATTTAGTTGCACTGGCATTGCTATATGCTGCAAGCAAGGTTCTTTTAGCACTTATTTGAAAAGGATTAAAACTTTGACTGATATTGAAATTTTTATCTTGAGCTTGAGAATTTATTTGTCCAAAAGTACCTAACAATTCCGTTTTAGGAAGTTCAAATGCTGTTTTTTGCATCTGTGTTTGCATTTTTACTTCTAATTCTGAAGCTTGAATATTTTGATTGTTTTTTAATCCAATTTCAATTGCTTGCTTTACATCAAGTTTTTGAGTTTCTTGTGCAGTTACAGTAAATGAACCAAGCAAAAAAGCTATTACTAAAGCCGAATTATTCATAGTTTTTCTTTTGATTTTTATGCCTTTTTCAAAATATAAATACAGAATTGGCAAAACTATTAATGTTAGTAAAGTAGCCGTTATTAATCCGCCAATTACAACAGTTGCTAATGGTTTTTGAACTTCAGCACCAGCACTACTACTTATTGCCATTGGTAAAAACCCAAGTGAAGCAACGGCAGCTGTTAATATAACAGGTCTTAATCTTACTTTTGTTCCTTCTTTTATTCTGTCATATACATTATCCATACCTTGTTTTTTAAGTTCATTAAAATAACCGATTAAAACAATTCCGTTTAATACCGCTACACCAAAAAGAGCAATAAAACCGACACCTGCGGAAATACTAAACGGCATATCTCGTAACCATAAAGCAACAATACCACCAATGGCAGATAATGGAATAGCTGTAAATATTAATAACGATTGTTTAATTGATTTGAATGTGAAGTACAACAACACTAAAATCAAACCTAAAGCTACAGGAACAGCAACAGAAAGTCGTTTGTTTGCTTCAATAAGATTTTCAAATTGTCCACCATAAGTAGTATAATATCCTTCAGGCAATTTTAGTTTTTCATCTAATTTAGCTTGAATGGTTTCTACTACTGTTTTTACATCAGCACCACGAACATTGAAACCTACTACAATTCTACGCTTTCCATTTTCACGAGAAATTTGCATTGGACCATCTTCATATTTTACATCTGCAATTTGTTCTAAAGGTATTTGACTACCTGATGGTAATGTTACAAAAAGAGCCTTTAGATTTTCAATATCTTTTCTGCTATCATTATCTAACCGCACTACTAAATCGAAACGTTTTTCTCCTTCATAAACAACACCTGCCGTTTCGCCTGCAAATCCCATACGAACAACTCTGTTTAAGTCACCAATCTTTAATCCGTAAAGTGCTAATTTGTCTTTATTGTAACGAATTGTTATTTGTGGTAAACCTGCAACTCGTTCTGCTTTAGCATCTGAAACACCTTCAATACCATTAATTAATTGCACAACTTCCTCACCTTTACTAACTAACATATCAATATCATCACCAAAAATTTTAACGGCAACATCACTTCTCACACCAGTCATTAACTCATTAAAACGCATTTGAATAGGTTGAGAAAATTCTGTAAAAGCACCTGGAATATCTGACAGAGCATGTTCCATTTTTTCCATTAGTTCTTCTTTCGTTTCTGCCGAAGTCCATTCGCTTTTATCTTTTAAGAGAATAATCATATCTCCTGCTTCAATTGGCATTGGGTCTGTAGGAATTTCAGCCGAACCAATTTTGGTTACAATCATTTTAATTTCTGGAAACTTTTCTCTTAAAATTTGCTCTGCTTTTGTAGTTGCTTCCACTTCTTGAGATAATGAACTACCCGAAGCAATGATTAAATGCGTTGCAATATCACCTTCATCAAGTGTGGGAATAAATTCACCACCTAATGTATTAAATAAAAATAATGAGCCAATAAATAATGTAATTGCAACACCAATAATTGCTGCTTTAACTCGTAATGCTTTTTCTAAAATAGGTGTATAGAGATTGTAAATTCCATCTATTATTTTATCGCTAAAATTCTTTTTATGTCCTGTTTGTTTTTTTAATGCCAAAGCCGACATCATTGGCACATAAGTTAATGACAATATAAATGCTCCTAATATAGCAAATGAAACTGTTTGTGCCATTGGTCCAAACATTTTACCTTCAATACCAACTAATGCTAAAATAGGTAGATATACAATTAAGATTATTATTTCACCAAAAGCCGCACTACTTCTAATTTTTGCAGATGCTTTATACACTTCATCATTCATTTCTTGAGTGGTGAGTTTTCCTTTATTACTGACTTGGAGTCGATGTATAATCGCTTCAACAATAATAACAGCTCCATCGACTATTAATCCAAAGTCGATTGCTCCTAAACTCATTAAATTACCACTAACCCCGAAAAGTTTCATCATTGAAATGGCAAATAATAAAGCTAATGGAATAACAGAAGCTACTACTAAACCTGCTCTCCAATTACCTAACAATAATACTAAAATGAAAATTACAATTAATGCACCTTCAATAAGATTGGTTTGAACCGTAGTAATAGCTTTGTCAACTAAAACTGTTCTGTCCATAAACGCTTCAATTTCTACACCTTCTGGAAGTGATTTCTTGATTTGTTCCATTTTCTCTTTCACAACCGTAACAACTTCACCACTATTTTCACCTTTAAGCATCATAACCATTCCTGATACTTCTTCGCCTTTTCCATCTTTTGTAACCGCACCATATCTGATACTACTACCTATTTGAACATTGGCAACATCACGAATAAGTATTGGTATTCCGTTTTGATTTTTAACTACAATTTTATTGATGTCGTCAATACTACTAACCATTCCCACACCTCTAATAAAATAAGCATAAGGTTTTTTATCTATGTATGCACCACCTGTATTTTCGTTGTTATTTTCTAACGCATCAAAAATTTCTGTAATTGTAGTGTTCATACTTTTCAGCTTATCAGGCTGAACAGCTATTTCATATTGCTTTAGATTTCCACCTAAAGTATTTACTTCGGCAACACCTTTTGTACCGATTAATTGGGGTTTTATAATCCAATCTTGAATGGTTCTTAAATCTGTTGCATTGTATTTTTCTTCAAATCCTTTTTTAGGAAATACTACATATTGGTATATTTCACCTAAACCTGTACTAACTGGTGACATTTCAGGTGTACCAACTCCTTTTGGTATGGTGTTTTCGGCTTCTTTTATTCGTTCTGTAATTTGTGCTCTTGCCCAATATATATCTACTTCTTCTTTAAACACAACAGTTACAACGCTTAATCCAAAACGACTTATTGAACGAAGCTCAACAATATCAGGAATTGATTTAACTGATTGCTCTATTGGATAGGTAATAAATTGCTCTACTTCTTGTGTTGCCAAAGTAGGCGAACTTGTAATAATTTGTACTTGATTGTTTGTAATGTCTGGTAATGCATCAATTGGTAAAGTATATAGTGAATAACTACCAACGATAACTAATACGAGTGTGAAAAGCCCAATAATAAATTTATTATTGATACTAAAATGAATGATTTTATCTAACATTTTTATTGTATAATGAATTAATAAACAGAGAACTGTTTTTCTTTTTTAAGTTGTTTAAAAGACACAACTTGTTAACCCGAAATTACTCGGGCTTCATTATACTAACTGCGGTGGTTGCCAAATACTTCCGAAGAAATTTGAAAAAGAAGCTGACTTATAAAAAGAAATAGAAGATTTTATTTCTTGAAATTGCACTAAAAATTGAAAGGATTGAATTTCTAAAAACGTTAATGTTTGTTGACCACAACAATTGCAAACACAAAAAGGAGAACATAAATCGGTTTCTTCGTCGTGAGAATGGTTGTGTTGTGAGCTACTTTGTGATTGTAATGATTTACCTAAAACATCATTATGCTTATCTGCACAAGGATAGGCAGTAAGCATAATTATATATATTGATAATATGATGTTTAAAAATTTCACTGGTGTAAAAATAGGAATTTTATTTAATTGTCAATATATATTAGTTCATTAATTTGCTTGTTACCGCTTTAGAATGAATTGATAAGATTGATAAGCAAAATATGAGGTAAACATTTTTTTATTTTATGGTTTTATAAAAAACTGATTTATTTGGTTATTTTGATGCAAACTGATTGTATTGATTTATTGAATTGCGTTAATTTATATTATTATGTCTTGATTATTTTTGAAGAAAAAAACTTCAACTGTTTTTGGCAAAATTTGGTTATCAATCTTATCAATTCAAAACAATAAAAAAAGGTGCAAATTGCACCCTTAATTTTTATCTGTTGAACTTATTCTTTTAGTTCCTTATTTTTATTATCTACTTCTTCATAACTGAACTCATTAAGTGAATATACGTAGCCTTTTTTAGTATTAAACCGAATGAAATTATGTTTCTTGAGCGCTTTGCCTAATTTGTTGATTGTTCCATCTGTGATTGTTATTTTAGCCTTTTCAGCTAATTTTGCAGCGATTTGTGAAGTATTGAGGAACGCATTTGCGTTTTCTCTTTCAACTGGTTCAAACCACGTTAATAGTAATTCTTCTTCTGGACTTCGTAATTGGTATTGTTCGTTATTTTCGGTTATGGATTTTATTTCCTCCTGGTCAAACCAATGTCTAAAACCACTTTTGAAAAGAAACAAAGCTTGTGAAAATGCCATATTAATATCTACATTGTGTTGGTATTGTATGCCTTCCAATTCAAAACAAAGAAACCTACGACTACCTGTACTGTCGTTTAAGAACTGAGCAGTATTAACACTTCCTGCAAATGATGCCCTTCTGGGCATTGTTTCGTTGTTGTGTCCGTATGCTTTTCTCATCCTGATTTGAGTTTTTGTAATTATTTCTTTTAAGCTACCGATTTCAGAGCGGTTCAAGTTTTCTAATTCGTCCAAATTAATTAACATACATTCTGCCAATTGTACCAAAGTATCTTTGTTGTTTGGGTTTATGGTTCCAGAAAACAGATACTCTTTCAATTGTTTAGGAACGAGTTTTTCCACCCACGTTGTTTTGCCTAATCCCTGTTTACCGCTGAATACAATTACTGTGTGATTTATTACCTTTTCATCGAGAACACATCCCACCATAGCTACTAACCATTTCTTAAAACATTGTTGCCAAAGGTCTTGTTTAGTGGTTGTTATTGTGTTGGCTAATTCTAAAATATAATCTGTTTTTTCGTCATACGTTGGTAAATTATAGAAGTAATCTTCAAACGGATTGAATAATTGACAGAAATCTGAATACAGTAAGTTTCTCAAAGAAGATAGGTTTGTTTTGATTCTCCCTTTCAAACACTCACGAAGCATTGAATTTTCTATAAAGTCATTCATCACATTCCATTTCTTTTTACCGAAATATTGAAACTCTAATTTACCTGAAACTATGTTGTGACGGAATACATAACGAGTTGATAAAAACAGCTCTAAACGGTCTATTTGTGTTGGTTTTGGTTTGTCTTCGTCGATTTCATCGATGTTAGCCTTCTTAGAAGGAGTTTCCTCAACTTCGCTCGGAATGACATCGTTTTTTGATTTAGCTTTTGTATTTTGGTTTGCTTCAAATTTTTCATTTTTTCCAAATTCATGTACATTACCGTAAGCGCTATTGATTGTTTGTGTTACTTCTTTTTCATCGTAACCAAAATCTGTTAGAATAAAACTTAATGCTTCTTGAAGTGAAATACCTTTTCGGTTTAGGTTACACGCTAATTGATGTACGAATACGTTTCGACTACCTTGCGAAAATTGTACTTTTTTTTCGGTGAATTTTATGCAGTGATTATAAACAGCTTCGCTGTTTGAAGTTTCAAGTTTTAAGTTTAAGGCTGGTGGAGCTTCAACAGGCTCAGCTTGATTAGATTGCTTCGTTTCACTCGCAAAGACGGTGGCGTTTTCATTGATGAATAAATTTTCATCGTAGGAATAAAAGCAAAGTCTGGTTATGTCTTTTCCGGACTTGTCTATTTCTAAATTTAATAATTTTTCATAATGATCCTGGATAGCTAAAAAAGATTCTTTGTGTTCGGCTTTTGTGCTGCTTACTTTTACTAAAATCTTTAATCCGTTACCCGATGGACTAATGAAACAAGCATAAGTAAATTCGGATTGCCTTGCTAAATGGTTGACTTTTGCTAGTTCTTCTGATTGCAATTTGTCGATGTCTAATATGATGCAGTTGGAATATTCTGTTAAAAACTCCATTTTTCTACCTCCAATAAATTTTCCTGAAGGTGTAAAAGCTGGAAGTGATTTTTTTGCTTTTTCAAAAGCTTCCAATTTGTTTTCAGATAGTGATTTACGCAAATAAACTATGGCGTGTTTGTATTTACCTGTTTTGATTTCTTCCAAAATCATTGGTATTGTTTTGTGTTCTACAACTTCGTTGAAGTTTTTGAAGATAGTTACCATAAGGATAGTGTTCAGTGGTCAGTTATTAGTGTTCAGTATTGTTTCGTCTAAAAGTTTGCAGTCGCAAACTTCACAAGTTCCATTACATTCTCCCATTTTATTTGCCTTTGAATGATTTGTTGTAATGTTCTTGAAGTAGTTTTTCTACATCAGATAGCTTGTAGTAGATTTTACTTCCCACTTGACTAAATGAAATTTTACCTTCGTCTCTCCATGTTTGTGCAGTACGTTTTGAGATTTTCATTAGTAACAGAAATTCTTGATTATCCAAAAAGGTTTCTTTCTTCGGGTCAGCTTTTGTGTTTAGTTGGTTTTGAATTGTTTCTAATTTTGACATTAAGTCGCTGAATTGGTCTTTTGTGATGATAATTGCTTCCATTTTCTTTGTTTTTAAAAGTTTATGGTGCAAATGGAAGAAATAGAAAAAAGTCCGATTAGACTTAATTGGTCTTATCGGACTAAATACTTTTTGAAGTCGGAATTTTAAAGGAATATCAAATTTTAGTTACTCTAATCCATCGGACTAGAACTTAACTGATACATCACTATTTGGGTCTTTATCGGTGCGATTTGGTGATAAATAGGTTTGAACTGTACTCATTGAAAGTGGTTGTCCTTCTTCATCTACAAAGTTATCGCAGACAAATTGTGCTACATCTTTAATCTTATGTTGTAAATAGGGTTTCCCATTTGGTTTTACGTTTGTCATCATTTGTTTGAAAGCAAATGCAATTACATTTAGTGGTCCATTTATTTGAAGCTTCTTTTTAGAATTATTTATTGAATTGGAATTGTTTTCTAATAGTTCTCTTTCCTTTTCAAATTCCG
Source organism: Flavobacterium sp. (assembly GCA_017988155.1). Lineage (GTDB taxonomy): Bacteria > Bacteroidota > Bacteroidia > Flavobacteriales > Flavobacteriaceae > Flavobacterium. The sequence goes on from JAGNSF010000018.1 coordinate 8,291, forward strand.
TTTTCATTTTACGAATGGTTTGCAATTTTTCAATTAATTGATTGCATTGAACATCGTAATCTAATAATTTACTGTTCTTAGAAATTATATCAGCGTTTTTATATTCGTAGATTTCCTCTGTTAAAAAGATTATTTTCTCATTGAAATCATCCAGTTTTTCAACATGTTCTTTTACTTCGTGAAATGAAAAATATCTATCTTCAGCTTCCGCATTAATTAGTCTTTTTGGAGTTGCTTTATGCGCTGCTCTTACTCTCATAGATTGAATTTCTTCTCTTTTCTTTTCTAAAATATGGAAGAGTTTGTTGTATTTGCATAACGCCGTTTTTGTAACAAATAAAGATTCATTTCGGGAAATTAGTCTTTCGAATTTATTTATCCAGTTCAATTCATCTTTCACCAATTCGGTTTGGTAATTGATAAAATCAGAAAATTTTGACTGAGGTAAATCAAAAATCTTTGTGATTAAAGCAGTACAATAGGTTTGTACATTAATTTCCTCGTTTATAATAATATCAAATAAAGTGTTATTTGATTGTGCTTGGGTAACAGCAAAAAACTCCACAAATGATGAAGTCTTAATTGGCAAATTTTGTGAATTCAATAGAATTGATAATTTAATGTCTAACTATAACTAACTTTTACTTGCCTTTATGTGATTATCAATTATCAATTGTTCAAAACTCATTTACAATTCACTAAAAACTGGCTTGTACTTAATCCTTTTTCTCTTCTTACTATGGCTTTAAAAAAAAATCCTATACAATAGGATTTTAAATTTTATTCTTACGCTTATCTTTTTTTCAGTATGTAAAAATAATGTTTTATTTTATAACGATTTTCTTAATAAAATATTATATTTCTGTTAAAATATATTAATAAATATAATTATCAACCGCATTATCTAATTCTTCGTTAATAATTTTAGCATATATCTGTGTTGTACTGATATCATTATGATCCATTAACTTACTTACATGCTCAATTCTCATACCATTATTTAAAGCATTAGTAGCAAATGTATGTCGGCTAATGTGAAATGAAACTTTTACTGGTAATTCTAATTTCTTTGCTATTCGTTGAATTTGAAAATTAGCTGCTTTATTAGCACTTTCTGTGAAAGTATAACGGAATTCATCATCTTTAAAAAACATTTCTCTATTTGTGATTACTGGAAATATAAAATCATCTGGTTCCGCATTTTCCTTTTTGTATTTCTGAATAATATCCCAAGCCACTTGACCAATTTTAAACTGGTGCATTCTTCCTGTTTTACGAATGACTTTTTTAATTCTTCTTTCTTCCTCATTAAAGTGTTTTACTTGAAATTCCAAAACATCACTAAAACGTAATCCACCTGCGAATATTGAAAAAATAAACATATCACGATAGATACAAGCTTTTGATTTTTCCTGAAGTTTATAATCGTTCATTGCCTCAAATTGTTCTTTCTTTAAAAACTGTCTTTTACTTGCATCTTTTTTAAGTTTCAGTTTATTAAATGGGTACATATACTCAGGAATAATTTCTTCTTTAATAGCCTCTTTGAACATAATAGCCAAAATCATTATAGAATAACGCTGTGTAGTATTTCCGTTCTTCAAAACGTTACTTAAATATCCTAAATAGTTCAACAACAAAGAAACCGTAATATCATCAAAATAGACATCCTTTGTACCAACCCATTTTTCAAACTTATCCAAATAAACATGATAGTTTTTATAGGTTGAAATTGATACGTTGTTTCTGATTCTCTCACAATGCTTTTTTGAGTATTCAAAGAAATTTGGCACTTCTTTACCCTTAATGGCTTCTTTTAGCTTTTTGATTGAAACAGTTTTTACTTTTCTTTCAAGGTCTGCAACTTGACCTTCAGCATCAGCAATTTTTTGAGATAATGCTGCATTCATTCGCGCGCTATTAGAATGGTTCTTTTTTACTTTCTGCTTTACTTCATCCCACTCGCTCTCTTTAAGTTTAACTCCAGCAGTAATAAATTTCGTTTTTCTATCTTTTATAATTCGGATATACAAAGGACTGTGACCTGTTTGGTCTTTCTGATTGGTGCGTAAAATAAGTTTAATTGAAGCCATAATTATAGAATATTAGAAATGTTATACTATATTTGTAATGCAGTGCAAAAGAGTGAAAGTATTGATTTTATTGGGTTTTCATTCCAGTGCAACGGAGTACTAAAGTACAACAATTGGTACAACAAAACAAGTATTTTGATGCTTTTTTATGCTTAGAATTGCTTTTGTTATTTTTATAAAGTCAATGAATACGGTACTTTAAGTGCAAAAGGGTACTTACAGTTTTATAGTTGAGATAACAGCGGTTTCAAGAAATGGCTGACTTGGGATTTATAAGAAATTGGAAAGGCTTTTAATTAAAAGTTTTGTCTATATTTGTGAAGGCTTGGTCTTGGTTCATCGCCACTTCTTGAAGCCGCGAAACGTTGGAGCGAGATTTTAGAGAAAAATGAAAATAAGAAAATTTAAGGAATGAAAACGAAAAACATAATTTTTACCTTATTAATTATTTCATTTCTTAATCAAGAAATAATTGCACAGAATTGGAACACAAGTTTTGGTAATAATGGATACTCAAAAATTGAAATTCCCAATAGAAATACGCGAGGAAATATATTATTAAGATTAAACGATGGTAGTCTATTAGTTGGAATTAATAGTGATTATAATCAATGGGGTGCTCTTTTTGACCGAAATGTTTATATCTACAAACTAAATCCAAATGGCATAATAGACACAACCTTTGGTACTAATGGATTTTTCTTTATTCCCTCAGGTAGTTTTGAAAACATTTCTTGGTTAACTTCATTAACATTTTCGAATTTTGATAATTTAATATATTGTTTTGCAACTGTTTCGGGAACAAAGAAAATATTTAGAATGAATACCAATGGAATATTGGACAGTAGTTTTGGAAGTAGTGGATTTTTAAATGAAACTAATACAGGTTTGTATATTTTATTGATTCAAAATGATGGCAAAATTTTATTAGTTGGTTGCGATTATAACAATACTACAAATCAATCCTTAAAAAGATATAATACAAATGGTACAATTGACATCACATTTGGCAATAATGGGGTTGTCATTAATAATCTTACAATATATAATTATGACATTGTTACTTCTGCAAAACTATTTAATGATAAAATAACACTTGTAGGTTACTCATATGACAATGGCGAGGCACAATCACACGCAACAATTTCCAGATACAATTTAAATGGCAGCTTAGATTCTACATTTGGAACAAATGGTGGATATTCTATAACAAATATTGGTTCTGAAAATTATGCTTGTTATAGAGATTTAGATATAAACAATAATGGTGAAATTATTGTAGCAGGATACAATATTTATTCAGGAGGTACTGGAGGATGGAACGGTAATAAAGCAATTATAGTTAAGTATAATTCTGATGGAGTTTTAGAAAATAATTTTAATGGAAACGGGATAAGAATTTTCGATAGTTTAAACAATGCAAATGATTATTTTAATACTGTTAGTTATTTAAGTAATGGCAAAATTATTGCAGGTGGAAGTTCGGGTAGTCCGTATCCAAATATTCAATCGTACTATTATATTACCAAAGTTAATTCTGACGGAACATTTAATACAAGTTTTTTTAATTCGGGTTATGTATCAACCAATTTTGATAACGGTGTTACAAATATTGCAAATGAAATAATCACAACTTCTAATGATGAAATTTTTTCAATAGGTATTACAAAAGATATTACTGATTCATATTTTATTGCAGTTGTTTGTAAAATGGATAATACTTCTCTTTCCAATAATGAATTTTCCGAAAATGAAGATTACATAAAATGCTACCCCAATCCTGTTGAAAATATTTTAACTGTACATTCTAAAATAAATATTAAAGACATTCAATTGTTTTCTATTGACGGGAGAGAATTGGAAGAAATACCAATAAATAAATTTGAAGATAAAATAATTCTAAATTTCGAAAATTTATCAGATGGAAATTATTTACTAAAAATAACAGACACTAATGGATTAATTACTACAAAAAAAATTATCAAGAAATAAAAAAAACCTCGCCCAACAGCGGTTTCTAGCAATTGCGAATTTTGTAGTAAATTCACGTTTATATTTCGCAAGAAATTTTATCTTTGATATAAATAATCGGTTCCGAAGCCTTGGACCTCATTTAGCTGCGGAACGTTATGTTCTATTTTAGATAACTAATCAATACATAAATGACATTAAAAAATTACACAATAGCCATATTAATATTCTTTATTTCTTCTTGTAAACAATCAGAAAACAATACGGAAAATGAAGTTGTAATAACTGAGAATTATTCTTTGTCGGTTCCGAAAGATTTAGAACGAACTAATAAACTTAATGAACTAGCAAAAGTTCAATTTCAAAAAGTTGTCGAGGATTTGTATTTTATTGTATTGGAAGAAACAAAAAAAAGTTTTGAAGATGCAATCAAGTTAAAAGTTCATAAAACAACTCCTAGCCTTTTTGGATATTATCAAGTTGTTACAAGTCATTTTGATGAGCTCTATGATGATTTTAAAATAACCGATTTTGGAAGAACTAAAATTAATTCGTGTAATGCAATTGTTTTCTCAATGAGTGGAAAAGGATTAGATGATGGTAAAAAAGCATTTTTTATATACGCACTAATTGAAGACAGTAAGAATTTATATCAAATTATGTCGTGGACAAACATTAATTATAAAGATAAATTAATTGGAAAAATGGGGGGAATTATAAACTCATTTAAGTCTAAGTCCAATTCAAAATAAAAACAGCACATAACAGGCGTTTGGCAAGATTGCGAATTTTGTAGTAAATTCATGTTTACATTTCGCAAGAAATTTTATCTTTGATAGAAAATAATCGGTTCTGAAGCTCGTAACCTTGACAAGCGCCGGAACGTTAACAGCAATTTATGAAACGACTAATTATAATAACATCTTTTATTTTCTTTTCGAGCTGTACAAGAACAGTTGAAAATCATCAGGAAATAGAAAATTTACAGAGCAAAATTTCGGCTCTTGAAGTTGAAAATAAAAAGCTAAAGGATTCATTGTTGAAAAATGAAGAAGACGTCTTGTTTCGTCATTTAATTGGAATACCAGAAACCCAAAAACAGCAAGTTGGTAAAAAAAATAAGATTGTAATGTTGCTTCATGACTTTGATAAAAAATTACCTGAATACAAAATTTTTCGTGTTGTGAATAATAAAAAAATAAAAGTTGGAGAAAGTAATAAGACAATATTTGATTATGAGTTTACTCCAACATCTACAAAAGACAACAGCCCAGAGTTTATAGTAAGATTACCATACAAAGGCAAGTATAATGAAATTAGCGGAAAATTAATACTTGACATTGAAAAGTAAACTACTGCCAACAGCAGTTACAAAAGATGCAAGGACTTAGTGGAATCGCCTTTTCGCATTGAACTTTTTACTTAAATAGTAAATATGCAGTCACGAAGCCTTGCACCTCGTGTAGCTGCGAAACGTTGGTGGCAAGGCTCCAAAAAATCGTTAAAAATTGAAACTTAATGTTTTTTATGTATTTTTGTTTAAAATAATAATTATATGAACTTAATTGAAAATCATAATAATGACATCTTTAATTTATGCAAAACACATAAAGTAAAATCTTTATATGCTTTTGGCTCTGTTTTAACCGACAAATTTAACAGCGAAAGTGATGTTGATTTAATTGTTGATTTTGAAAATCTGGATGTTTTAGATTATGGAGATAATTATTATAACTTAAAGTTTTCACTTGAAAACATTTTAGAAAGAAGTATTGATTTATTAGAAGAAAAAGCTATTAAAAACCCATATTTTAGAAAGACATTAAATCAAAATAAAGTATTAATTTATGGATGATACTATAAAAACTTGGCTTTATGATATTTTAAGCTCAATAAATGAAATCGAAAGTTACTTTATTGAAACTCCAAAAATGTTTGAAATTTATCAAAATGATTTAAGAACCAAAAGAGCTGTTGAAAGAAACATCGAAATCATTGGAGAAGCAATGAGTCGAATTCTAAAAGAAAATAATGAAATAGAAATTTCAAATTCAAGAAAAATTGTTGATGTAAGAAATAGAATAATTCACGGATATGATTCAGTTTCAGATGATGTTATTTGGGGAATTGTAATCAGAAATCTACCTGTTTTACAAAATGAAGTGGAAAATCTATTAAACGAATAAAAGCACTTTCCAGCAACAGCAGTTCCTCGCAATTGCGAATTATGTAGTAAATTCACGTTTATTTCTCACAAGAAATTTTATCTTTGATTTTAATATTGCGAAACAAAACTTTCGCCATTCTTTCCAATTTGGAATAAAAGTGGTTTGAAAGTTTCGCATATATACAAGTTGTTGGCAATTTTACTGCATAACCGAAGAATTTACGAATTTAATCTATTATTAAAATGAATATTATAATTTCGCTCCTTTTAAGTTTGACGTTACTATTTTTCTCGTGTGAAAAGGAATGTAAATTGAAACCAATTCCAGAAAATATTTTTGATTTAAGCAAGGTTCCTGAAATAATGATATTTAAAAACCAAAAAGAAATTGATAGTTCCAAAATTGTAGAAAAATATAATTATTATGAAAAAACATCATATAAAGGACCTATGAACGTTCGAGAATGTGAACATTACAAATCTTATGAATTAAAATTTAAAGATGATCAAATTTTAGTCTCTATAAGAAAAAATGATTCAGATTCATTAGAGTTAGAGGTTCTTGCTTTTGGAAATTGTCCAAACTTTGAAATTAAAAGGAAAATAACTGAAAATGAGTTACTTTTAAAAAAAGAATATGTTTTTGAAAAAGATTTGGATTGTGAACAAACTAACAGCAACATAAAAAAATTAGTATTAGAAGGATTTTTAATTAAATCCATTACAACTTTAGATAACCGAATTTGGACTTTGAAATAAAAACTGCCTACAACAGTCATTTGGCAAGATTGCGAATTTTATAGTAAATTCATGTTTACATTTCGCAAGAAATTTTATCTTTGATAAAAAACAATCAGTTCCGAAGCTCGCAAGAATAACAAGCCACAAAACCTCTCATTCTGAATTTCCCTGCAGCTCAAAGCATTGGTTTTCTGTATTATTTAGCCGCTCACTTGTAACTTTATAGAAAATTACTTAATTTGGCTACAAAATAAAACAAGTATGTCCATTTATTCTCCGTTTTCAGCCAAACAATTGCTTCCTCAAGA
>JAGNSF010000170.1 GCA_017988155.1 Flavobacterium sp.
GTGTAGTCAATAGCATATTCAGCTCTTGCGTGCGCATTAATTGCCATAATTAAACGTTCAGAAGCAAAGTGCTGCATAATGTAAGGGAAACCTTTATTTGGCTCACCCATCAAATTTGAAACAGGAATTGTTACATTATCAAAAGCAATTTCAGCAGTATCAGAAGCTCTCCAACCTAATTTATCTAATTTTGTTGCTGATATTCCCGGAGTATCCGTATCTACTAAAAAAACACTAATTCCTTTATTCCCTAGTTCAGGTTGGGTTTTAGCTGCCACAATATAATAGTCAGCATATATTCCATTAGTAATAAATGTTTTAGAACCGTTTAAAATATACTTATCCCCAGACTTAACTGCAGTTGTACGCATACCTGCCACATCACTACCCCCAAAAGGTTCTGTAATACACAAAGCTCCAATTTTATCTCCACTTATACTTGCGGTTAAATACTCTTGTTTTATAGCTTCACTCCCTTCAGCATTCAAATGTGTCATTGCAAGATAAACGTGTGCCCACATTGCTGCGGCAAACCCCGAAGATTTGATTTTTTGAAGTTCTTCAAGGAAAATAACGGTATAAAATAAATCCAAGTTTAAACCACCATATTGTGTAGGGTAATTAATTCCGAAGAATCCCATCTCTCCAAATTTTTTCCATATAAAACGATCAATTGTACCTGTCTTTTCCCATTGTTCAATGTAAGGCACTACTTCTTTATGTAAAAAATCGCGAAAACTTGCTCTAAATAATTGATGTTCTTCTGTGAAATACATTGAATTCATTAGTGAAAATTAAAATTGTAAGAATTAATTCTTTTTTTAGAATTCCAAATATAGTGCGATTATTTTTATTTTATCGTTAGGCATTCCCTTAATTTTTGTTAAATCCGTAGTTTTATCTATAGCTTCATTCATACTTCTGTAGATAACAATCTGTTTAGCTAACGGATATTTAAAATAGGGAAATTGGGCTAATTCTTTAATAGACGCATTATTTATTTCTATTTTTTTAATTCCTGTTTGTGTTTTGATTTCGAATTGCCTTTGAAGATTCATAACTACTTCTGGTGATAGTCCCCAAACTTCATTTAGTTGTTCCATTGAAACAAAAGCACCAAAACGTTCTTTATAACTAAGGATTCGCTGTGCAGTCACTTCTCCTATTCCGTAAATCTTCTCTAGATCAGCCGAAGTTGCCGTATTAATGTCTTGAATACTTATTTTTCCCTTTTTAGGAAAAACAAAATCATTCCCAGTTAATTTTGGAGTCGTTTGTCTTTTTTTATTTACCCAATCTGGAAACTTAAAATACGGAGCCATTGTTTTCAATAAGGAATCGGACACACCAGTTACCTTTTGAAACTCGTAAGCAGAATTAACAAATCGATGCTGCTTTCGAAAAGCTAGTAACCTGTCAATTTCTACAACAGTCATTCCCAGCTTATAACCTTTGTAATCTGAAATAAAATTAGGATTAAAGGGATAGATCTGATTCGTGCTTTTAGCAGCATCTAGTTTAAGGCTATCTATTTCTTCCTGAATAGCCAACCATTTATCTTTTTCTGAACTAGTTGAGGCTGTCAAACTAAAATCAAAGTAATAAATGGCAATTTGCAGAAGTATAATGAATGTCATAAGTACAAAAAGACCTGTACGTTGAATTCTAGTGAAATTAAAAAAGGATTTGAAATTCATAGATTTGGAAATTAAAAGTTCGGGTATGTAAAAATAAAAAAATAAGATCGAACACTTATGGTAAATCATTAGAAAATAAGCTAGTATTCTACTATATTCTATTTTTTACAACTTTAAAAGCATTAATTGTTTTTATTTTTTGTAAAAAACAATACATTTGGAATCTAATAACTAAAACTTACATAACCATGTCAATTTGGAGAGTTAAACCTATTTCGGCTTTTGAAGCTGATATGAAAAAAAGTACATTGAAAAGGGTTCTTGGAAAATGGAGCCTTACTGCTATTGGTGTTGGAGCCATTATTGGAGGAGGAATTTTTGTTCTAACTGGAACAGGAGCTTATTACCATGCTGGACCAGCTTTAGCAATATCATTTATCATTGCAGGTATTGCCTGTGTTTTTGCTGCACTATGTTATTCAGAATTTGCTTCGATTTTACCCGTTGAAGGTTCTGCATACGCTTACGCTTATGGTACAATTGGAGAAATTTTTGCATGGATTATTGGCTGGGGACTTATTCTAGAATATGCTATGGGATCAATGACGGTAGCCGTCTCGTGGTCAGGTTATTTTAATAAGTTACTACTGAAGTTTGGAATTTCATTACCCGATTGGCTTACTACAGACCCTGCTAGTTACACTGGCGAAGGTTTTTCAATGAATCTACCAGCATTTCTAATTGTGTTATTTGTAATTTCTATTTTAATTAAAGGAACACAAAATGCTGCAAAAGCGAACAATATGATTGTTATCTTGAAAGTTTCAGCAGTATTATTTGTAATTATTGCAGGAGCCTTTTTTATAAATTTAGACAACTGGTCTCCATTTATACCTGAAGCTACACAAATAGTTGAAAAAGAAACTACTCACAACGCTTATGGTTTAACTGGAATCGTTTCTGGAGCTGCTGCGATTTTCTTTGCATATGTAGGTTTTGATGCTGTTTCCACTCAAGCGGGTGAGGCAATTAATCCTAAAAAAGATGTGCCGTTTGCTATTATTGCTTCTTTATTAATATGTACTACTTTGTATATTCTAGTTTCTTTAGTATTAACAGGAATGATGAATTACCAAGACTTTAATCCGCTAGGGAAATATCCAGATGCTATCAAAGCTCCTGTAGCTTATGCTTTTGATATTGCAGGACAAGGTTGGGCTGGATTAATTATCACAATTGCAGCTACTGTAGGTTTAGTATCTGTATTAATGGTAATGATCATGGGGCAATCTAGAATCTTTTTAGGAATGTCTAAAGATGGATTAATTCCTCAGGTTTTCTCTAGAGTAAATCCTATTTCAGGAACACCTAAAACCAACTTGATGATATTAGGCGGAATCATTGCAGTAGTAGCTGCTTTTACACCAATTAATGAATTAGCAGATATGACAAGTTTTGGAACCTTATTTGCCTTTACAATGGTTTGTATTGCAGTTTGGATATTAAGAGTTAAACAACCTGATTTAGTAAGAACTTTTAAAGTTCCTGCATTACCTGTAATTGCAGTATGTGGAATTTTAATTAACACTTACTTAATGGTAAACTTAAGTGTGAAAGCGCAATTGTTTTCAGGAGCTTGGTTGCTAATCGGAATTATAGTGTATTTTGGGTACAGCAAAAGCCGTTCAAAATTAAACAATAATGAAGTAGAATAATAAGCACTTCATCTTGATTATAAAAAAAGCTCTAGTTTACTAGAGCTTTTTTTATGATTAAATATCAAAAACAGAACTTCGTTTGGCGCGAATCAAATCTTTCAATCGCATCCAAAATGCTAATATTAAATAAACCGCAAACCATAATCCTACAGTTACAAAAGACAAATAGATAAAAAAGATTCTCACGCTACTTGCCCGCATCCCTAATGCGTCAGCGAGTCGTGAAGAAACATGAAATCCATGCTTTTCGAAAAAAAATTTGATTTGATTTAATTGTATCATAGTGCCACAAAATTAAACAAAATAAATGAGTCCTCCCATTAATTCTATTTCAATAATTCAATGCCTATAGCGCATTGCAAGCAGTTACTTTTATTACAATATTCATTCTTCAATTGCAATAATGATTGACTATCAAATGCATTTTTAGCAACAATCCCAACTAATTTGAACTTATCTAAAATCACATTCTTTTCAGCTTTAATATCTTTAAACAATTGTATAACCTCTTCTGTTATTTCTTTTCCCTGACTTTTTGCAAACGCAAATTGTAATGGCGCAATGGTATTTATTACTACTAAGTCTATAAATGATTGGGAAAGCTGTTTCTTTTTAAAAGGACTTGTGCTGTCGAATTGATAATGTGTCATCCAATAATTAGAAGTCGTAACTGATAAAATAGTATACATTTCTTTTAACGAAGAAAGACCTATAAGATTTGAAAATAAATTATGATTAGAGTGATATAATGCTGCCAATTGAGCCAAACGTATGGTAGGAAAATTATCCGGTCGATGTTTGAAAAACTGAACTGCTTGTATGACTGGTTTTTGTAGTTGGTATTTATTTGCTAAAAAATGATACCTAAAGCGTAAATCACTAGCATACGTATCTTCAACATCTTTATCTAA